>CAZNGA010000167.1:172-1588 GCA_964572485.1 uncultured Chitinophagales bacterium | reverse complement strand
AAGCCAGTAAGAAAGGAAGACCTTCATAGAGCAATCACTCGCTTTTACGAACAATATAACAAAGACCGTTACCAAATTCAGATTCTGGATTTCCTCGAGCGAAACCAGGGCCTTAGGTTCAATACACGACAGGGATTTATATATTTAAATCCTGAGGATATCTTATATCTCGAGGCTAGTCAAAATTATACCAGGGTCTACATGAGAAATTCAAGATCGGAGGTAATCAGCTTAAACCTTAGTAGTGTGGAAGAGAAACTTGCGGATTCATTATTCTGGCGCATTAGCAGGTCTCATATTGTAAACTCAATCTACTTGCACAAAGTTGACCGAGTGAGAAAACAGTGTTTACTTCGCAATGAAGGCGAAGAGATTTTGCTGAAACTCTCGCCTACCCGTCTGAAATCCCTACCTGTTTAGCAATACATTGTATAACCCGTACATTATCTCACTGAATACAGGGGCTTAATACAATAAGTCCTGTTTCTCTTTGAGTTAGCTCTCCTTCTGAATATTTTTATCAAGTCACCAACACCTAAATGAGTGTATAGGATCCTTTGGATTTAGTATCGGCCTGATATTTCATCTAATACGCTGAAGAAGCAGATTACAGACTACCCGATAATAAAACATTATGAAAAAGAATATTGCAGTATTAGTATTGATTGTTCTGAGCATATCAACTATTGCACAGAATAATGGTCTGATTGCCTATTATCCATTTGATGGAAACGCAAATGATGAAAGCGGAAATGGGAACGATGGAACTATCGAAGGTGCATCACTATCTTCAGATAGGTTTGGCAACCTTAATTCTGCTTACAGTTTTGATGGTACCAATGACAGGATTGTTATTCCGCGTCATGATTATACAAACGCTAGTAGCCAATCTTTTAATCTCTGGTTTAAAACAGATGATGTCAATGATGAAGGATATTTTCTTCACGCATGGGAAACAACAGATGTCACTTCCTTTGCAATACTATTTTATCCACAAAACGGCAAGGATGCCATTCAATTGAATTATGGGGTAGAAGATGGTCGTTATGATTGGTTTGGATTTTCTAATTCTGAAAATATTTCTCCAAACACCTGGTACATGATTACTGCTATATATGATGCAGGTGTTAGTTGTAAACTTTATCTGAATGGAGATGAAATGGCTAGTAACAATACTCTTTCTTCATATGCAACTAGACCTCAAGGTACAGGGCCAATTACCATGGGTTCTTTTGGATCTGGCTGGTATATGGATATGGTTATGGACGATGTTGGAATATGGAATAGAGCATTAACTGAAAGTGAAATAAATGATCTTTATCATATTGGAGGGTGGGATCCAATTACTAATGATGAGCTTGTTGCCTATTATCCATTTGATGGAAACGCAAATGATGAAAGCGGAAATGGGAACGA
>CAZNGA010000167.1:0-72 GCA_964572485.1 uncultured Chitinophagales bacterium | reverse complement strand
ACTATCGAAGGTGCATCACTATCTTCAGATAGGTTTGGCAACCTTAATTCTGCTTTCAGTTTTGACGGGGAA
>CAZNGA010000166.1:0-1595 GCA_964572485.1 uncultured Chitinophagales bacterium | reverse complement strand
AAAAATCGGTAATTTGTTGTGGGGGGATGTCCCGCTCCCCCAAGGGGAAAATAATAATTTTACTGATCCGGTTCTTTCTCTCTCTTTTTTTTCTTTCTTTCTTTCTTTCTTTCTTTCTTTCACACCCACACCCACACTCACACTCACACTCACACCCAATATTCGGATGTCCCGCTCCCCTAAGGGGAAAAATAAAAATATCTAACTGACAAATTCCCCCAGATTATACCCACCTATATCCATTGAAAACTAAATCTCCTCTTTGTAAAGATGTGGATATGTTTTCCTAAATATTTCGGTCATCTCCTGATAGGGAAGGTCTGCATAAGTGCCATGAAACCTGATGTATTCCATGCTCTTTTTTCCTCTACGGTCATATTCCTGAAAGAGAGAGTCTTTGGTTCCATCAAAATCCAGAGACCTTACATTGAGTTTTTCGCATAAAGACTTGTTAAATACCGGAGTGGCCTTTACCCATTGGTTATCTAAATATAGGTCAACATACCCATGAAATACGAAAATATCGGATCGCATGACCTTACGGATCTTTTCAGTGGATATATGATTGCGTACATCTGCATAGCCTAACCTGCTTGGTACTCCAATCGCTCTTGCTGTTGCCGCAAAAAGTAAAGACTTTTGTACACAAAATCCTCTTTTGGCTTTTAGTGTAGCGCTTGCTCTGAAATGGTTTGGCTCAAAAACGATACCGTATGTATCGTACCTAATGCTATCTCGGACCGCATAATACAGTTTGATTATTTTTTCATGTGTCGTCTTACAACCATGGATCGTTGAAGTAATAAAATCTTGCACTTCATCAGATTCAAAATCCATAAATTGTGTAGGGACCAGATACTGTTGATCCTGATGATTATTTATATTGGAATTTATCATATCAAATAAGGATAACTAATATCCGAAGAAAAGAGTTCCTAAAGCAAATTTATATAGTTTTGTGGTCAGATCATTAAGTTATTAGTTGTATTCGCATTGAAAGCCGAATTTTATGAGCCCAAAACTTCAAAAGGTTGACATCAGGACACTTTCTCAATCTGAAATTGAAGAGTTATTTTTAGCAGAGTCCATGAAGCCTTTTCGTGCCAAACAACTGTTCCATTGGCTATGGCAGAGATCTATCAAGAGTTTTGATGAGATCTCAAATTTCCCAAAACCTCTATTGGAATTATTAAATAGCAAGTTCTCATTGCTGCCGGTTAAGATCAACTCATCTCAGAAAAGCAAGGACAGGACAATAAAGTACTCTTTTATTTTGCACGATGGCAACTTGGTAGAAGGGGTGTTGATCCCTTTCTTTTATGAGAATAAGATCAAGCGTGTCACTGCATGCATTTCATCACAAGTGGGCTGCAGCTTATCATGTAAATTCTGCGCAACCGGGAAATTGAAGATCGTCCGTAACCTTGAAATAGGAGAGATCTATGATCAGGTAGCTATCCTTAGAGATCAGGCAATAAAGGAATATAATTCCCCACTTACAAATATCGTATTTATGGGAATGGGGGAGCCATTATTGAATCTAAAGAATGTGGTAGGGGCCATTGATATTATTTCTTCAGCAAAAGGATTAGGAA
>CAZNGA010000165.1:0-1679 GCA_964572485.1 uncultured Chitinophagales bacterium | reverse complement strand
CCCAACGGAAAAAGTAACCGCGCGTGAAATTATTCACCACCGAGCTGTCCCTTTTCAATTTTACGATTGTTAAACTTCCAAACATCAAATTCATGCTTCCATTGTTTCACGTCCGGTTGACTGGGTGTTAGAGTGCGTAATGCTTTCTAAAGGTGTCGATCAAAGCTGTCATTTCATGCGAATTATACCAGAGAATCATCAGTGAGTCACAAAATGTATCCAATAAATATTTTAATATTATCCATGTCCCAACCTTCCATCGAATCATGTACAATATAATCCCATGAAATCCCTTGTCGGAATCTACCGACGTTGATCCATAGCTTAAGTGGAGTTCGTCCATACTTACTTATATCCGCCAATCCGTTCAATTCATAGATGATTCCTAATCGAATTGATCCTTCAAATCCGGCCATATGACGAATAGAAAATTCCTGACCCCCAAAACCAGTCTCCATCATTAAGTAATTGTATGTCTGCCTATGGACTTTTGGAGAGTCTTTATCTCTAACATGATCCTGAAAATAGTGTTCTATTCCAACAATACGATTTACGCTGGCAAAAACTCCTACTTTACCAAAGATCGTGCTAGTATTTTTGAAAACACTAATGTTCATAGACGGGTTCTGAATAAAGTAGCTATTAGATTCATAAGAAATAGATCCATACAACTCCTCCCTATGCAAATTAATCCCCAGACCATTTGGAATTAGATAATCCATAACAACGTTATCAAGGGTCTGCCTCACCTGATTTTGGATGACGATTTCTACTGCTACATCCTCTCTTTTATCCGCAAAGAGCAATTGACACCAGAGCCAAGCAAATATCACCACCAGATATTTTGTCTTCATTGTTTCCTCCAGTAATTAGTAAGATGTTTTTTTAAAATCATAATCACATCTGACATGATGTGAGCATTTGTAATAACTGCCTTCATCATTGATAGTCATACTCCAACCTCCGCCGGTAGTGACATTGTAAAGATAGGCATCCTCAATAATCCACTCCGGCCAACCGAATAAATCAAACTCGTATACTTTGATATTAGTGCTACTTCCGTCATCAATATATTTGGTTGCAGTCTTGCTTTTTATAGTATGGCAAGTCTGACCAGAGGGATTCTTAACCTTGTATATATAGCCTGTACTGCTTTCATCTTTCTGTGCTACTACCATATCTGCATGACCTTTATACCAAGGTTCCAGTGAGCGTGGTTTTCTGACTTCGATCTTTTCACAGTAAATACCCCAAGTGGCAGGAGTGGTTACCTTCATCAATGAAGAAGTAGAATCCTCAGATGCCAAGCTTTCATTCAGACTGACCACAGCTATTGAATAGCCTGGCTCCCAATCAATATCAGACACATCAAGAAATGTCGAGTTTCCAAAGGGTATCATAAACCGTTAGCTCCGTCACATCCATATCATCAATTGTAAGAGGAGTAAAGGTTGTAGGTATAGCTTCCGTGCTGTCCCATAATTCGAATGCATGGATATATATCTGAAGATATTCAACATCATCTAATGAAGATGTAAAAGATTCAGTTTCTGCAGCTACTTTCCCCATTGATCGCTTCAATCTTATATCCTGTATCATTGACCGAAGTGTAATTCCTGAAGGAGTGGGCGCTCCTGAAACCAGGATTTTGTCCTGACGCCTCGGGACTTAACCTCTTA
>CAZNGA010000164.1:0-1680 GCA_964572485.1 uncultured Chitinophagales bacterium | reverse complement strand
CAGCCAGTTCTTTTTCATATTTTGTAACCCACCCATCAGCTCCGCATTCTTTGAAGATTTCGATTGCCTTGTTCAGTTTTTCACTGGCTTTCGATAGATCACCTTTCCGTTTAAATAAATCTGCAGACAGGGCATAATCTCTGGCTAAATGCCACATCATGCCATTTCTATTATGCTCTTCGATGGCTTTTTTTATCCAATCTTCAGCTTCGGATATGTGTTGATCATTCAGGTTTAGTAATATCTCACCTATACAACTCTGCATAGTCCCTTCATAGAGCTTGGAATTATTTTCGCTATAGCATTTAAAGACCTCATCTATGTTTATATCTTCCTCATCGCTCATCACCTTTGCCAAAGCTAAAGCAATTTTATAGAAATTGACCCACGATGGCCAGAGTCTACCTTGCTGATAATGAGAAATTGATCTTTCATAATGCTTCTGAGATATTTTATATTCTTCCCTATCAAAGCAGGTGACCGCCAAACCAAAATGTGCAATCCCAGCCCAATAGAAAAGATTGATCTTTTCAGAGAAATCGGCACCCTTCAGGAGATGTTCTTGTGCTTCTTTCAAATATCCTTTATGATAGTAAGACCAACCATGGGCAGTATAGGCATGTGCTTTTGAATATATATCTCCGCTTTCATCGGCGATCCGCAATGCCTCATTGCTAGTCGCATAGCCAAAATCAATATTACCCTGCTTATGAGGAACCAAACATGCTAGCCAGGATTTTGTTGCTGATATACCCCAAAGAACATTTGCAGTAACATTAATTTCCAAAGCTTTTTCTAAACAATGAAACGCTCTGGAAAATTCACATTTTTCAGATAAATTTGCTCCCATGAATATATTTGCTAGTAGTAAAGAAATGGGGTCATTTATTTCCGTTCCAATTTTTATTGAATTTTGATAATACTTAAAACCCTCGGTTAAATCCTCCTCAGCCATACTCTTATATTGACCCATTATACAATTAATCTTAGAGACCCCCCTTTTGTAATTCCGTTCTGTCGCAAGAGCCGCTATCGGATCTATAACTGCTTTTGCCTTATCAAGCTGAGCCATTTGTGCGTAATAAAGACCGAGCTTAGTCCTAACATCAATGAGATTCTTCTCTATCTCACCTGCCTGCGGTAATTTCTCAAGGCTAGCAGTTTGTTTGTAGCCGTAGGTAATTGCATCATCAAAAGAGCTTGCTTTTTCAGCTTTTTTCCCTGCCAACTTGCAATACTCAGCTGCTTTCTCATAATTTTCACTTCTTACAAAATGCTCGGCTAAAATACCATAAAAGTCGGAGATATTATCTATATATAATTTCTCAGTGGCTTGACCAATCTTGTTGTGTAGCTCCTTTTTCTTGCGAGTTAATATCGAGTTATAAATAACTTCTTGGGTCAAAGCATGTTTGAAAATATAGGTGCATTCTGGGTAAATACCTCTCGTAAAAATAACTTCTGCATCCTCTAAAACCGACAGCCTATGCAAAAGTTCTTGTTCAGGTAAACTTGATACTTGCTTAATCAACGCGTAACTAAACTCCCTTTCAATCACAGATCCGGTTTGAAGCACTTCTTTGGCCTCCTCGGGCATCGAATCAACTCTGGCCATTATTACATCCTGAATTGTTGAAGGGATTGTTAACTCATGTATATCTTTTGCCAGATGATATGTGT
>CAZNGA010000163.1:0-1686 GCA_964572485.1 uncultured Chitinophagales bacterium | reverse complement strand
ATTTTTGATTTGTTTCAATGGCTCTTCTAATCCAATCTTCAGCTTCGGATATATGATGGTCATCAATATTTAAAAGAATTTCACCGATCTGATTTAGCGTAAACCCTTTGGCCAACTTGCTTTTGATATCCTCATACCATTTAAATATCTCATTCAGGTTTGTATCTTTCTCTTTGTTCATTACCTTTGCCAATTCTATGGAAATTTTATTCATAATGATAAAGGAAGAGAAAACACCACAATGCTGCAAAAATGCGTTTGCTCTTTTAAGGAATTTTTGTGATGTTTCATACTCTCCCATTTCAAAGTAGATGAATCCCAACCAAACATTCACTATTGATGCTAAACCTAAATGGTTGTTTTTTTGTAATAAATCAGCTGATTTCAATAAATGTTCTTCCGCTTCTTTTAAACAACCCTTTAAGGAATAAGAGAGGCCAAGTGCATAATTTGCATGTCCCTTTGAAAATATATCACCACTTTCATCGGCTATCCGTAATGCCTCCTGGCTGGTTTGATAAGCAAGTTCAACATTTCCCAGTTGTGCATAAACCCAATTTACTATATTCGATTTTATAGCTACAATACCCCATTGGACATTTGCCATCACGTTGATTCCCAATGCCTTTTCATAAAAAGGGAGAGCTTTCGCAAATTCACCATTTGCAGATAAACAGTGTCCCGTGATAATATTTGCTAATATTATTGAAAGCATGTCATTTAACTCTTCCGCGACCTTTAATGCTTCTTCAAGGTATTCGAGTGCCTTGGGACAATTCTCATCAATGTTTAGATAATATTGACCCAATGTAATATTGATCTGAGAAACTCGCCTTTTGTAATTGAGCTTTATTGCCAAATCAACTATCGGATCGACAGCCGCTTTTGCCTCAATAGAGAGACCCAATTGAGTGTAATAAAGGCCAAGAACCGTCCTTGCATCGATTATTTTCTTTTCTACATCATCATTCACAGGCAATTTCTCAAGGCAGGATATTCTTTTTTTTGCATATTCAACTGCATCATTTAATGAAGCAGTTTTCTCAGCTTTCTTTTCCGCTAATTTTGAGTAATCAGCTCCCTTCTCATAATTCTCACTGCTGATAAAATGCTCTGTTAAAACACCATAATGATCTTGAAGATTATCTTTGTACAATTGTTCAATGGTTTTACCGATTTTGTTGTGAAGCTCTTTTTTCTTCCGTGTTAATATCGAATCGTAGACCACTTCCTGTGTTAAAGCATGTTTGAAAATGAAATTGGTTTTTGGGTAGATGCCCCTTTCAAAAAGAAGTTCTGAGTCTTTTAACACCGACAGCCGAGACAGCAGTTCTTGCTCTGATAAACCCGATACATGTTTGATCACCTTGTAGCTAAATTCCCTTTCAATAACAGATCCGCTTTGAAGCAGTTCTTTTACTCCTTCAGGTAAAGTGTCCACACGGGCCATGATGACATCTTGAATGGTAGAAGGAATTGACATAGCCCCCACATTTTTTGTCAATTGATATATGCTGTTGTTTTTTTCGATGACGTTTAAGTCTTTAAGGGATTTTATAAACTCTTCGATGAAAAAAGGAACTCCTTCGGTCTTATCCAATATCAACTCTTCAAGATCACCGTCTATGTTCTCGGTACCCAAAAGGTATGCCACCATGGCAAGGCATTCCGAATTGGAAAGCCGGT
>CAZNGA010000162.1:0-1791 GCA_964572485.1 uncultured Chitinophagales bacterium | reverse complement strand
CCGCTCCAAAAAATCCAGCGATCGAACATATCGATGCGATTGGAGGTAAACCTTTCCAAGCGTTTACCGGACAAGATCATAGAGCTCACATTACGGCTCACATTGCTTTTATGGCAACGAACATGGCAAGAAACAATCCGATGGTAATCGCAGCCTTAGAAAAAAATATTTTTGAACACATTTCAATGATGGCTCAAGAACAAGTAGATTTAGAGTTCAGAAATGACATTCAAAAGGTTCAACAGATCCAACAAATGATGAATCAGAATCCTCAACAACCACCTGATCCAAGAATACAAGCTGAAGTTCAAAATCTTCAATTAAAGATTGAAGCACGTAAAGCTCAATTGATTGCAGAGATGATGGAAGAATTCTTAGTAGAAGAAAAGAAAATTACTTCTCAATTTGATAATGATCCTATTGCTAAACTTAGAGCGAGAGAACTTGATCTTAAAGCTCAAGACAATATGAGAAAAATGAAAGAGGATGAAGCTAGAATTTCTCTTGATCGTATGAAGGCAATGATGAATCAAAATATACAAGAAGAGAAGATGGAACAAAATGAAGAGTTAGCTACCTTAAGAGCTGAAACTTCTTTAGAAAAGCAAGCGATGTCCAATCGTGCAAAATTACGTTCTGACGTTATGAAACGAAAGGACGTTAAAACGCTGAAAGGACCGAGAAGCTAATGCCTTTCCAATCTGAAAAACAAAGACGTTATATGCACGCTAATCTACCTGTCATTGCAAACAGATGGGAAAAGAAATATGGCCTAGGAGGTGTAGCCTCTTTGAATGCAGAACTTAATCAACTACCTGAATATTATCTACCCGTAGCTCATGGAGGAAGGATTGGGTTTGCCGAAGGACCTAAAACTTATGAAGCGTGGTTAGATTATAGAATTAAACAAATTGCTAAAGGGTTATTACCTGTTCCATTTGAACGATGGAAAAAAGGAGAAATTAAAATGAATCAAGGAGGATTCATTCCTGCTCATCAAGCTGGCGTTTTAGGTTTGGCTGAAGGTGGGAATGTTAGACTTGGACCTCATAAAGCTACCGATTTATTAGTAAAGAAAACATCTACCGGTGAAAGACCAAAATATCAACCACCCGGACATGAAGATAGAGGTTGGAGTCCAGGAGTGAGTCATTCAGGTTCTTCGGCTGATACAAGTTCAAGCAATAACGTCGGCGGAGGTGATCAAGAAGATGATGTTGCACAAATGATGTCAGACATGGGGATCACACCAGATCATTCACCGGATTATAGTGGTGATAGAGGATGGGTTGAAGCTGAAACAGACTATGGGGCTGGAGATTATTCTACAAAAAGCGATAGAGCTTATGATTTTGATTTTGTGTATGGCCACAAAACTAAACCCAAAGATCAATGGACTGAGCAAAATAAAAGAAATGCTTGGATTGAAAAAAAGCAATTGGGAAAAGAAATGCTTGATGCCTTTAAATTTGGTATTGGTCCAATCAGCGTGATAAAATTTGCCTGGGGGCAAAATAAGAAAAAGCAAGCGGAGATAGCCCACTTACAACAAATGATTGATGATATGAAAGCTTCAGGCGACCATGGTTATGGTCCGCATACAGATAGTACCCTTCAATTAGCGGAACAATTAATGATTGATTTGAAAACTAGTAAAAAATCTGTACCCGATCAGGGAGGAGATGGAACAAATATTAAAATAGAAGAGATTGAAACTGTTAATAAAACAAAGGCTCAAAAAGCTAAGGAGGAGGAATATTTGAAGATGCAAGAGGCGGCTTATCGGGCTTA
>CAZNGA010000161.1:0-1792 GCA_964572485.1 uncultured Chitinophagales bacterium | reverse complement strand
ATTATGAGAAAGATAAACAATAATTGCTCATGGAATGAGGTTAGAATTCAAACTCCAATAAGGTGTCATCATTTGCTGAGGACTCTCCTCCACTCATGACAATTTCAATATGTATTGCCACCTGATCATCTGGAAGTCTGTTCTTCATTAATATCAACATGGATTTCCTTAACTATACCCGTTTTGTATTCCCTTACCTTCATAATAATGGCATTGCCATAATACCAGATATCTGTCACTGTGACCTTCCTTTTAACGCCGGAGTAAACTGATACCACCCATCGGTAAAAAACGGTACCACCCCGAATAATATGTATATTTACTGTTATGTGGCTATTGGCAGTAGAATAATATGTTACACGACTTTAGTGCACTGGCATTTTGAATCGTCCGAAAACCTAAGACTATGAAAGCAAAAATTATTGCTCTGGCTTTGATTGCATTTCCCGTTGCAATACAGGCGCAGGTAACATTGAGGCCAGTGCTTGATTCAACCTTTACATGTTCATATTATAAAGGCACGCATGAATTCAATGAGAATGCTTCGAAAGCCAAACAAATCCTAGAGGTTTTCTACATCGTAGAGGAAATGCCAAGACCAATTACTATAAATGGTGATATTGAGGAAATTCTGAATGATGTTATCCTGATGAATGAGCAAGAGAAAACCTTTAAAGGAACCTTCAATCTCCAGTGTGTTGTGAACTGCAAAGGTAAAGCAGGAGATTTCCAGATAATTGATTGTCCTGCTGAGATCTTGAATATTGGATATCAAGTATTAAGTGTTTTTCAGGACAAGATTTATGAGTGGAAGCCTGGAAAGCAGCACGACTATAATGTTGATGTATTAATCCAAATTAACGTGTCGGTTAGTGAGGGCAAATTCTCTATTGATCTACCAGTCGTATAACAAGACACTAAAGCCGACCGTAACGCGTGTCACGCCCTTTGCAGAAATGACAAAGCTCACGCCACACTACGGCGGCTCAGTTCCACCGTTACCAGGGAAGAAACGGTGGTATCATTTATTCCCGGTTGATAGTATCATTTAAACCCGGGTAAAAGACCTTCCCGAAGTTTTTGTTTTCGACCCAAAGGAAATCTTGGGGTAATTTACAATCGTAGGATTCTCCATACCCAAATAATTTCAAATGAGAATAGTCACTTGAAGCCAGACCATCCAGAAGGTCGCTCTCAGAAAGGATCTGCTTATCGATATTTGTATTGGATTCCTTTATCTCTTCAGCTTTCTTTTACCCTCTGCTTTAAATAATCAATGTCGATGAGTCGCCAATTGCATTGACCGTCATCTGTATTCAAAAAATGGTTAATCAACAATACCTTCTCGGTTTCCATATCCAGTAGCAATAGGTATACGTGGTCCTTGTAATTGAAGGTATCCAACAACCTGACATAAGTCTCTTTAATAGTCCTATTAGCAGATACCGTTAACAAAAGAAAGGTCTTGCCAGTAGTTATAGTATTATCAATCGAACGAATTCCTTCAACATCGAAATAGAAAGAGTCAGACCCAACTTGACGATAGATTTCTTGCAAACCGTCATTGGATAGGTTGTGTGGAAATAGACTTTGTAGTTTCATGCCAATTGGTTTTTCATAATATGATTGTAATACAGTATATCAGGATCCTCAAGTAGACGGACCTTAACTGATCCCAGAGGAAAACAGGTAATGGTATCAGCTGATAACTGGCCAAGTTGAATTGATTTGTTACGCTCCATTGTCTGTACTTTCTTATAAATACTGCATAGAATGGAATTGAACAATGTGA
>CAZNGA010000160.1:0-1797 GCA_964572485.1 uncultured Chitinophagales bacterium | reverse complement strand
GAGCAATGCGTAATATATTAACAGATACAGATATTTTTCTTTAATGTCAATAGCTAATTTGTTAAAATTAAGTATAATATCAATGTGTTGTGCTCTGTTATTGGTGGGAGTAAGAATGTTAATTTTTGCCACCGCCAGCATATCCTAGACTCTCAAGCTGTTTTTTGGTTTTTTCATCCCACTTTATTTTAAGAGCATCCTTTGCGATATTACCCCCAAGTTTTTGATATGTCTCAAGTAATTCTGTATATTTGGGAATAAGGAGAGAGTCGGTAATATTGTTTCTTTCCTTCGGGTCCTGGTTTAAGTCAAAGAACTCGATTCTTGGACGTGTAAAATATTTGATTAATTTATAGTCCTCGCTTTGAATCGCAACCTGATCCAGATCCGGCCCTTCATGGATTCCAGCCATCAAATTTATCAACTTCCAATTCTTTTCATATTTAGACTCCATCAAAGGAAGTAAACTTGTACCCATCTGCGTAATAGACGTTTTGATTTTAGTCAAATCCAGGATAGTCGGCATAATATCAATAAGGCGAACCATCTGCTGAATCCGTTTACCCTTATTATTCATACCGGGATATCGAATGATTAACGGAACCTTTACGATTTCTTGGTAATATGATTTACCATGGGATAGTCCGCCGCGTTCCAGGAATTCTTCCCCGTGGTCGGACGTAAATATAAGAATTGTATTTTTCAAAAGTCGCCTCTTTTTCAATCCTGAGATGATTTTCTTAAAATTATCATCAGAATAATTGATCTCCGCATCATAGAGAGCGATAATTCGCTCGAGATCTCTTGGTTTCAATTTCCTTAATGTTTTTTTGAATCTTACGCTGTGTGGAATGTGCAATTTCTTAAATAAACCGCGATATCCACTGCGAATGAATCGATTGGCATATTTTGGGTGTGGTTGATATGGTAAATGTGGGTCCATTAAATGGATATATCCGAAAAATCTTTCTTCAGACTTCCGGTCGAGAATATCAAAAAAGTTTTTGACAACCAACGCACCTCTCTCGGCATACAATCCAGCGCGTGGAGTTAGGAATTCATAATAGTCAAAGCCTTGGTAATATTGCATTTTTCTCTTGAGGACAGGATTTGATACCAAACCAAACGTCCTGTAACCATTTTCTTTCATAATTTCTGCAAGAGTTATCACATCCAAAGAAAGAGCTTCATTCTTTTTCCTTACATTGTGTGAATACGGATATAAAGAAGTGAATAAACTTGCTACGGACGGTGCTGTCCAACTGCTTTGAGCTACCGCATATTCAAAGAGGACGGACTCTTCCGCAAAGCGATCAATATAAGACGAGGTATTTAGCGTATAACCATAGCAGCCCAAATGGTCCGACCTCAAGGTATCAATAACAATGAGCAGAACGTTCCAATTTTTGGCCTGATTTGAGCAAAAGAATATGAACCAAGATATAGCCATTATGAGCACGCCGATTAACAGTGCTAAGATCCCTTTGTTTAGGATGATCCTAGCTACTAATGGCGCATGGTGATTTGATAATGGATGCCTTATTTGTTTCATTTGTTGACTTCAGGGGATAATGAACTTACTCAAGTTTCGCACCCCTGAAAGGGTGCAAAACCCTTTAAAGCTTCAGCTACGGCCTCTTGGTACTGGTGAAAATCTTCATTTATTTTGAAAAGGTCGAAAATAGTTGAAAAGGAAACAAGAAAAAGACCACGGAAAAAGTCCCAAAGTCTATGAGCATGGCTCTTCTCCAATTTTATATGAAAATAAACAATATTTTCATCCTTCGTTGTGCCCGC
>CAZNGA010000159.1:0-1832 GCA_964572485.1 uncultured Chitinophagales bacterium | reverse complement strand
TGATCTAAACTCTTAACAGGTGGATAACAATCATGCACACACAATGTAAAAAATGCCTTAGAAGAATACACCCGTTTGATCGCCTGTCATATAAATTGCCGTGTGACATTGAACATCCAAGTGATTGCTTGCGAAGTATTCAATATCCAGTTGCGGAATATGATCATGATAAAAAGATCCTTGAGGGGAAGTTAACAGGCAAAATCTGTTCAGAATGTGGCAAAGAAGATGTATGGCTTACGGATTATATTAATCTGAATGCACCTAATGTTGAATGTCATTCTTGCGGACGAAAGTGGATTGAAAGCCCAGAAACCAAATTACATATATTATTAAAAAAATAATACATCAATTTAATTATAGGCCATTTCAACCCATACCAAGGTATGCCTCAACCCCTAAAGTCCCCGTGAGTGGCCTCTCAGAGAGTCTGCTTGCCAAGTATTGATATTAGTGGGTTTGTGGGGGAGGGCATCACAATGGAGGAGCAAAATGATATTTCAAAAAGGTTTATTTGAATTTTTATTCGGAGCGAGAATGCGTGAGATACCAGACAATAATGTATCCAAAGTTGAACACTTAATGCCTGGGAATACATACTGAGCGGTGGCGGGAATGCCTGTTCGTGTAACTGGCAAAGATGGCAGAATTGTAAAGGGATTTATTGACCCAGAAGATTCACCTGTCAAAATCATAACAAAAGAGGCTAGTTGAGCAAGGTAATGGCAAATAATAGAATGTGGCTAAAATGCACTAAATGCAAACCAGGGTTCGATGAAAACGAAAACCAGAAAGATAGGATTTTGATTGCGAAATATTATCCTTCATCAAATTGGTATTTTTTCTTGCAAAGCAAGGTTGCTACGGAAATTATGCCAGGCGATACCCCAAAAGAAATAATGGAGGCGATAAAGGCCAATACACAAGACATGGACGACAGGGTCAATGAAATTGATGCATTTTTTGACAAACATCGGCATGAAGATGAAGATGATATTGATTATATGTGGGGCGGTGAAAATTTCACTTTATTGTTTGATGTCTAAAAGAAAACTTGGCGGAAGATTCAGGAGATTGAAAATGAAATGGCTCAATTTAAATAAACAGGCACCAAAGGATGGTGAAAAGGTGCTGGTATATGCAAGAGCTGGCTATGTTGATATTGCAAGATGGTACGATGAATGGAAACAATTTACAGACGTGGAAAACAGCACGGTTTGTGGCGTTAAATATTGGATGCCCTTGCCCGAACCACCGACAACAAAGGAAACAAACGGATGAAAACTCAACAGCAAAATGAAAATTTTACCGAATTTAGGAAGATGTATTTACTCTATCTCCAGAAATTTGAAAAACTAACAGACAAAGAGCGTGGTTGTTTTGCCGATTATTTTAATTTTGTTAATAAGCCAACATATATAATTAATACAGATATTGATTCACCGGCCAAATAGCCTTGATCATTTTTGGCATAGGGCGACTCCGGAAGGGAAACGCTGATGAAAAATGCAATGACTCAACAGAAGTTAGCCGACAAAACAGGTTACAGCCAGCAGATGATCAGCTATTTGCTATCAGCCCAAAGAAGGCCATATCTGTACTCTGAGAAATTCAAGCGGCTATGCCTAATAACAGGGACCTCCCCTGGCCTCTGGCTATCTGGATCAGGAGAGGACATAAGAGAAGGGATTGCAAAAAAGACAAAAGGGATTAAAACGCTTAAAATGCTCAAGGGGAAAAAGAAAAGATGAAGATGCCCTATGGAAAACATAAAGGAACTGAAATCTCCCGACTCCCTTCAGACTATCTCAAGTGGGTAGCGGAGCATTGGG
>CAZNGA010000158.1:0-1883 GCA_964572485.1 uncultured Chitinophagales bacterium | reverse complement strand
CAGTAATCATATACACGAACCGGAAAAGTGAAGCTTTTACCTGATTACAACCTTATGTCTGAAGCTCGTACCGTTAGTATAAATAATCACAAAATACATTCCTGCAGAATAGTTTCGAAGGTCAACAACAAACTCAGGACTTGTAAAGTCCTTTAATCTCTTTACCACACGACCGCTAATATCTCTTACTTCAATTCTTCCTGACAAATCCGATAAACCGCTAATTGTGAATTCCCCTTCAGATGGGTTCGGATAAATATCAATTTTATTGTCAAGCGTTGAATGGTCGATCCCTGTTGTATAACCAATATCAATCAGATTAACAGAAGTACATCCACTGTTATCTGTTACGGTAACATAATAAGTGGAAACGCATAGGTTTGAATTCACCTGTGTTGTTGCTCCATTGCTCCAGGAGTAGGAATAGGGAGTTTGCCCTCCGGAAGGATTTGCTGTTGCTTCTCCGTCACAATTAAATTGACCTGTTGCATCCACAGATGATATCGAAAGTTGAAAGCACTCATAACACAAGGTCAAAGTATCATACGATAGAGTGAGCGTTAGTATGGATATCAGTGAATCATTGTTTAATGAAGCTACTTCCGGAATAGAACTACCGGTCAACGCAAGATGAGAGGTTGGGAATGTCACAGCCTCGGAATTACAAGGCGTATAACCAGTTGTATCAATCTTGATAAATAAGGGTTCAAAATTGCCATGGGTGATACTTCGTGAACCGCCAGCTATAAAATAGCCCATATCATCGGAAGGAAGGATGGTATAATCAAATTCACCATTATAATCACCATACATGTTTGACCAGATTATTTCTCCGCTTGTGTCAATATTCATGACAGAAATATTCGATGTAGGATTATAACTGTTAGTATTTCCTGCCAGGATATATCCACCATTCCAGGCAGGCACAATGCTTCTGAAAAATTCAGATCCTGGACCTACATATGTTTTCGTCCACAATGTATCTCCATTGGCATCCAGTCTAAGCAATAAGCCATCCCAATTATTGTTGGCAAAAGTATATCCAAGCACCAGGTAACCGCCCCCAGACACTTTAATTATTGAATTGCCTCCGGGAAACAATTCGTTCTTTTCGCTATTACCGTAATACCTGCTCCATTGAATATTTCCTAAAGAATCTGTTTTTATCAAAAGAATGTCTTCTTCCGTTTGTGACAAGTTGGCCCGACCTCCCATTAAAAAACCGCCATCATTGGTTATAATCAAGTTTGACGCTCCATCACCCAGGCTACCTCCATAGGTTTTTGACCACTGCAATGACCCCTGGGTATTGGTTTTTATCAGTAGTACATTGCCACTGGAAATACTACTCTCTTCCCCGGCCATGATAAATCCCCCGTCCGGGGTTTGTCTGCTACAATAAATACCATCGTATCCGGTTCCACCATAAACATGGCTCCATTCCGGGTTGCCGTTTACATCCGTTTTTATAACTATTCCATCACTTTGCCCAAAACCAAAACCCTTGGTATAGCCTGAAATAATGTACCCGTTATCACTACATTTTTCGATCTGAAAAGCATAATCCTGATAGCTACTACCAAACTCTTTATACCATTGTACATGTCCTTCGGAATTGACATGCATCATTGATATATCAGAGTCTAGGATGCTCCCAGGAAAATCATACCCTACTCCAACAAAGCCACCGGAGCCATCGGAGCAAATGCTTAAAATAGTCTGATCTCCGAAATAGATAAGGGCTTTCTGGAAAGTGTGTTGTGCTTGTAAATTTAAGAAGGCAACAGATGCAACTATAATTATACTGATCTTTTTCATTGTTTTGGTTTTTAAAGATTCCACTACAATTATTTTATAATTAACTTCCTGATCTCCTTTCCCCT
>CAZNGA010000157.1:0-1903 GCA_964572485.1 uncultured Chitinophagales bacterium | reverse complement strand
TTTACACTGTCCACAACAATGCCAATCTTTAACTTCACTCATTTCATCATTCTCCGCATTTTATTGGCTTGTTTGAGCTGTGCTTCAAGTTTTTTCCGTGCAATATATTGCTTTTTGCACTGGTTGTTGCAAAATGAGGAAACGGATTTTACCACCACCCCGCAGTTTTTACACTCGATCCACAATTCTTCTGCCCCCATTTCCCGCTGAAATTTCTCATCATCATCAATTTCAATTGCCCATTCAGGAGGATCATCCCCCTTCTCTTCCCTCAACTTATGCAGAAAACTCGCCTCTTCAAAGAATTGCCTATTAATAGCTGCTTCAGTGGCGAGTAGTTCCTCCATAGTCATGTCATTCATACTTTTCAATTCTTTCAATTAAACCTCCTTATTTATATTTGATGGAGAGGACGTGGTGTCTTGTGCTAAACCTGTTAGACTTCCTATCCACATCTCTAATTCCTCTGACGTAGGATGTCGTCGGGAACCGCCGATTACTAGTACAGACTGGAGGCGAATGGGAGTAGTCACCATTTACCTATTATGTCCTCTCCACATATTTAAACCTCTCTATAATTATTTTCTTCCTTCCATTTTTTAAGCTGAGCACAAAAATCTGCCCCCCCACAGTAATCTAAGCACCGGTTTGGCCGCCTAGCTTTATTATTCATCCACATTTCATCCGGCGTACACTCTGGGAATTTTCCCGTTTCTTGTATCTCGGCATGGGTCGTGATCCTTTCGGTAACAAGTGCGTTTACTTTTTCAAATGGGATAAATGGCACTTGTATTTTTATCCAACAGGGAATCCCATATCTTACCTTTAACTGCGGACTCCAATCTCGAATGGCAATATCAAGCCACAGCTCTTCGGCTTTAGGAAAATGGTAATGATAATAGCAATTAATCTGCTGGCCATATCCTACTTTCTCCCATTTTCTATCCATCATCAACTTAGCCGGATAGAATCCTATGTGCTTATAGTCCCATAATCTTTTCAGTTTGGTGTCATAAAGATCCGGTTGCCCTCTCAATGTGAGTCCATTGATTTTAACTTCAAAATATTCTTCTATCACATAACGCGAGTTTTTATGTTTTGCGACCTTCTCATGCCACGCTGTACCGATTGCCGCCCGCAGTAAATTTTCCGGCTTTACATAATATGGGTTATTTCGACTTAAATATACTGATTGGTAGGGGTTTGGAATCTCTGTAACGCTGTATACGCCACAAACAGGGGTTCGCGCACCTTCTAATACGGCTTCCAGTGCAGGATAAGGATGGCAGGGGATAGGACAGATTACGCATTTATCCAAAGTAACATTACCCCATAGATGACATTTTAATCCAACTAAAGGCATCATCACCCCCAAAAAGCGATAATAATAAATCCGATGGCTGCCAGCAACCTAAAGCCAAAACACACCCATGATCTAGGATCGTGGCTAATCTTTTTCCACAGGAACTTATCAGCTTTTGTCATCTGGCCCATCCAACACCGCATCGAAAGCACCTGCCATTAAAATTATATCTCTTTCCATCTGCTTTAAATCTGGCACTTCCTGTCCAGCTCTAATCTTAGCACAGTATATATCTTTCACCACGTCTTTAGCATAAGATAAAGCAAATGATTTGTTTCTCTTGCCTGGTGATTGCCCTTGTGACGGGCCGGGTTCCGTAACTTCTTCAAACTTGAGAAGATCAATAAATCCCTTTGAATTGAGTTCAAAAGTAAATTGATAAAATTTATCCTGTTCAAGTGCTTGGATTTGTTCAATATCCCAAATAAAAAGCGCCTTCCTCGGAACTAGAACCGGGCTGGTAGAGACCTTCCAATACATTCCTTTTGTGCCTTCTTTTTCTTCAATCCCTATAACCTTTACTGTCTTTTTTTCCAATTT
>CAZNGA010000156.1:0-1938 GCA_964572485.1 uncultured Chitinophagales bacterium | reverse complement strand
TATTAATATAATAAGGTATAAATTTGCTATTGGCTTCATGCTAAATGATTATGCGTCAGACCTATTTATCCTGAGGAGCTTCTACAGGCAATACTTTGATAATTTTGGCATTGTTGGGAGTACAATAAAGTTGGAAATTCCGCTGAAACTGATCAAGAGATTTACCTTGTATCCATTTTATCGCTACCATACCCAAACCGGCACTGATTATTTTAAAGAATTCGGGATGCACTCTTCGAACTCAGCTTATTACACATCTGATTATGATCTCTCTGCTTTTCAAAGCAATAAAATGGGTGTAGGGATCAATTATTTGCCTTTATATGGCATCTCCAGATTCAGATTTTTAAAAGTGCTCAAACGAAATATGTGGGTCATTCAAGGTATTGATGCTAGGATCGCACATTATAAAAGAAGCGATGGCTTAGAGGCTTCCATCCTAAGTATTGGAATAAAAATAAGAATAAGGTAGAGTATTAGGCTACGTCCTTTTACTGAGAATCTTCCTTGTCTTCCAGCTTAAAATTCTCAAGAAATGAGGTATCAAACTTCCCAGACCTGAATTGTTCATTCTGCAATACCTGCAAATGAAATGGTATTGTTGTTTTAACGCCCTCAATTACATACTCATTTAATGTTCTAAGCATGGTGGCAATGGCCTCATCACGTGTTTGAGCAACCGTGATCACTTTGGCTATCAGCGAATCATAATAGGGTGGGATCACATACCCTGAATAAGCGTGGGAATCAACCCTAACTCCATGCCCACCGGGTGCATGATGCACTTCAATTTTTCCGGGACAAGGCAAAAAATTATCATATGGATTTTCAGCATTGATACGACATTCCAGCGCATGCATGTGTGGGAAATAATTCTTCCCAGAAATAGAAACCCCGGCAGCGATCTTAATTTGTTCTTTGACAAGATCATAATCAATTACTTCCTCTGTAACCGGATGTTCAACTTGGATACGAGCATTCATCTCCATGAAATAGAAATTCTTCTTCTTGTCAACTAAGAATTCAACCGTTCCAATAGACTCATATTTAACAGCTTCAGCAGCTTTGATAGCTACCTCGCCCATCTTTTTCCTCATTTTCTCATCAACGAATGGTGAAGGAGATTCCTCAATAAGCTTTTGATGTCTTCTTTGAATGGAACAGTCCCTCTCAGAAAGATGGCAAACACTCCCTTTTTGATCTCCTGCGATCTGCACTTCAATATGTCGTGGACTTTCAAAATACTTTTCCAGATAAATCCCATCATTTGCAAATGCTCCCTGAGCTTCTTGTCTGACAATATCCCAGCAATCTTCAAATTCACTCTCCTCCCAAACAATCCGCATACCTTTCCCACCACCGCCGGCGGTAGCTTTTAATATTACGGGAAACCCAATCTTTTTAGCGATCTTCAGCCCACTTTTCAAATCCTTCAATAAGCCATCAGAACCTGGTATCACTGGAACACCTGCTTTTTTCATGGTTGCTTTAGCTGAGATCTTATCCCCCATCTTTTTGATCATCTCAGGCGATGGGCCAATGAACTTGATCCCGTACTCAGTACATATTTCTGCAAAGGAAGCATTTTCTGCTAAAAAACCATATCCTGGATGTAATGCGTCAGCATTGGTGATCTCTGCAGCTGCCATGATATTCGCAATATTAAGATAGGAATCTTTGCCTGCTGCAGGGCCAATACATACAACCTCATCAGCAAATCTCACATGCAGGCAGTCTTTATCTGCGAGGGAGTAAACTGCCACGGTACGAATGCCCATCTCCTGACAGGTTCTAATAATTCTTAAAGCTATTTCTCCACGATTGGCAATTAATATCTTCTTAAACATCTCCTTCTGATCGCTTTTGGATTTGTTAATAGAATAAAGTTAACTAATCAACTTCGATGGTAAAAAGGGGTTGGTCATATTCCACTGGGGC
>CAZNGA010000155.1:0-1966 GCA_964572485.1 uncultured Chitinophagales bacterium | reverse complement strand
TAACTGCTTTAAGAAAGGGGCACGTTTTATCAGATTTTGTGATTGCTTTAACATCCCATTATTGGTATTTGTAGATGTCCCCGGATTTTTGCCCGGCTCTGATCAGGAGTGGAATGGAATTATTGTAAATGGTGCTAAATTGTTGTATGCTTTTTCTGAGGCTACCGTCCCAAGGATCACAGTGATCACTCGCAAAGCATATGGAGGTGCTTATGATGTAATGAATTCAAAACATATTGGTGCTGACATGAATTTTGCATGGCCAACTGCTGAGATCGCTGTTATGGGGCCAAAGGGAGCTGCTGAGATCATTTTTAAGGACGAGATCAAGAAGGCCTCGGACCCAGAAAAAGTGCTAAATAAGAAGGTAGATGATTATACAGAGGAGTTTGCACATCCATATAGGGCTGCAGCCAGAGGATTTATTGACGAAGTAATTAAGCCGGAACAAACAAGGAGCAAACTATTGAGCGCCTTTAAGATGCTCAAGAATAAAGTGGATAAGCTTCCAAGAAAGAAGCACGGGAATATCCCTTTATAACTTTTCCATAGTTATTCATTTATGCATTGAAACAGGAGATGAAAAAGACCTTTGATTTTCTATTATACGGAAATGTTTTTATTGCATTATGTGCAGTTTGCTTTACCCTCGAAACCTATTTGCTGGCCGGGGAAGAAATGCGTTTTGACGGGTTGCTTATTTTTGTCTTCTTCATCACACTGTTTGTATATAATGGCCATCGACTCCTGACCTCTATCTTGTTAAGCACTTCAGGGAAAAGCCAAAAGGCTGCCGGCGTGTATAATACGAAGAAATACCAGATCACTATTTCTTCAATTTCTGTTTTAGGAATGGGTGCTTCCTTTTTCTATGTGAGTGAAAGTATCTATTGGGTTATGGGGCTGCTTGGTGTCATCGTCTTTTTATATGGGATTATTATTATTGCAGGAAAGGGTAGATTTCATTCTATCAGGATCATTGGTATGTTAAAGATATTCTTTATTGCACTGATCTGGTCAATGGCCACCGTATTGATCCCTCTGCTAAATGAATCGGTATCCATCTCTTTTTCCACCATTTCCCTTCTTTTGGTTGAACGATATTTATTTATTTTTACCATCGCCCTGGTATTTGATGTCAGAGACCTGGATTATGATAAAGCCCAGGGGATAAAGACTGTTCCTAATGTCTTGGGGCAAAGGAATACTAAAAGACTCACATACCTTCTCTTAGCGGTATTTTGGCTGCTTTTTGGATTCCATGACGATTCAGCTTCACCTTTCTTTTTACCGCTCTTTCTTTCTGTAGCCATTACAGGAGTGAGTATCTACTTTATTACCAAAAAAAGCAGTGATCTGACGTATATGACTGTTGTAAATGGTATGATGGTGCTACAATTCTACCTCGTTTGGCTTTTTAGATAAAAAAAGTCAGTACTTCTTTTCAAAATATTGTTTCTTCTCTGTAATGACGGTATGGATCATTTCTGATATTTCATCCAATTCCTTTGTATCTTCTCCTAAAATTATAACCTCAACAGCCCATCCGCCAATCCTTGTATAAGGTATCACTACTTTTGCCATGCTTTTTTCTACGCTAGGGTGAAAAACTTGAATGAATATCTCTATCTATTCTTCATTCATGTTCACCTCAAAGATTTTATTTGGATGGTTCTTTCTATTATTTGTTTCTTCACTCTCTTTGCTGTTATTTTTGGTAAGGTTTGACTGAATATCATTTCGGTAGCTGATGATAAGGCCCTATACATTATTTTCAAGATCAAAATTCTTCAAGAGAGGAAAGGAATCAACGTTGTCAAATATTTCTTTTGCAATCTCCTGTACAATGATCACATAACGCACCTGTTTTCGTCAATGCAAGACCCCGTATTCTTAAAAACCATCAAGACCTATCAATTTTTAACCTTTTATTCAAGAGTTGTTCTATATTTTTTCTTCTCTTCCT
>CAZNGA010000154.1:0-2122 GCA_964572485.1 uncultured Chitinophagales bacterium | reverse complement strand
ATATCAAGGACAAGAAGAGGAGCCCGTCAATTAGTTTCACATAAGCACATCACTGTAAATGGGAAAAACGTGAATATCCCATCTTACACTTTGAAAGTGGGTGATGTTGTTGGTGTTAGAGAACGTTCAAAATCATTGCAGGTAATTAGGAGTTCCTTTGAAGCAGGAGCCGCGGGTTATTCCTGGCTAGATTGGGATGGCAAAGAGATGAAGGGCGTTTTTGTGGAAATACCGGAAAGAGATAAAATACCTGAGAATATAAAGGAACAGTTAATTGTAGAGCTTTATTCAAAATAAGCAGCATTTACTTTAACTATTATTTATAATATAAACTTATAAGAATGGGACTATTGACTTTTCATAAACCTGATAAGATTATTTTACAAAAAGCCACCGATTTTGAAGGCCTCTTTGAATTCAGACCTTTAGAGCCAGGTTTCGGTGTAACCATTGGTAATGCACTGAGAAGGGTATTGCTCTCTTCATTAGAAGGATATGCAATTACTTCGGCTAAGATAAATGGCATTGATCATGAGTTCTCAACGATCAAAGGTGTAATGGAGGATGTTGTTGAAATAGTTTTAAACCTGAAACAAATTAGGTTTAAGAAGATTATTGAAGATGACGTACCTTCAGAAAAGGTCTTTATTTCAATCAAGAATAAGGAAGAATTTGTTGCTGAAGATATTGAAAAGCATACCAATTCATTCAGGATCATGAACCCTGAATTATTGATCTGCAAAATGGAGTCATTTGTAAATTTGGAGATCGAACTTACTATCCAAAAGGGTAGGGGCTATGTACCTGCAGAAGACAACAAGCCAAGTGAAATGCCGGCAGGTGTCGTGCCAATGGATGCGATCCATACGCCTATTAAGAATGTTCGTTACAATGTTGAAAATACACGAGTAGAGCAAAGAACAGATTATGAGAAGCTGATCCTTGAAATAGTTACTGATGGTACTATTCATCCTGAGGAAGCTATTAAAGAAGCAGCTAAGATCATGATCCAGCATTTAATGTTGATCACAGATGAGAATATCACTTTTGATACGTATTCAGAGGAGGATGAGGATATTGTAGATGAACACGTTTTACATATGCGTAAGATCTTAAAGACACCTCTTGAAGACCTTGATCTATCAGTAAGAGCATATAATTGCTTGAAAGCAGCAAAAATAAATTCATTATCAGAATTAGTGAAATATGATACTAATGAATTATTGAAATTTAGAAATTTTGGTAAGAAATCACTGATGGAGATCGAAAGTCTGATCAATGAAAAAGGAATGTCTTTTGGAATGGACCTTTCAAAATTCAAGTTAAACGAAGAATAAATAATTGCTCCGGCAACTATTATC
Organism: uncultured Chitinophagales bacterium; assembly: GCA_964572485.1. Classification (GTDB taxonomy): domain Bacteria; phylum Bacteroidota; class Bacteroidia; order Chitinophagales; family CAZNGA01; genus CAZNGA01. Next base: position 761 of record CAZNGA010000154.1, on the reverse strand, counting down.
CCCGTACAAACCATCATTTGGTATATAAAACAGTTGACTAATGAGACATGGAAAGAAATTCAATCATCTGAAGAGAAAAAGTGCTAACCGCAGGTCGCTGTTAGTCAACCTTTCGTCTTCTTTAATCTTACACAAGCGTATTAAAACCACTGTTGCTAAAGCAAAAGCGCTTAGGAAATATGTGGAACCCATTTTGACACGTGCAAAATCTGATACGACTCATGCAAGGAGAATGGTATTTAAATATGTCAGGAATAAAGAAGTTGTGAAAGAACTCTTTGAAGAGATAAGTGAGAAGATCGCAGACAGGCCCGGTGGATACACCCGTATCTTAAAGACAGGTAATCGTTTGGGTGATAATGCATCAATGTGTATCATTGAATTGGTAGACTATAATGAGAATATGCTTGGAGCAAGTGAAGATAGTGCATCTGAAAAGACACAGAAGAGAAGGACCAGGAGAAGCGGGAAAGTGAAAGCTGCAAAAGAAGCTGCAAGCCAGCTTAAAGAAGCAGCACCAAAATCTGAGAAACCAAAAGTTGAAGAACCCAAAGCTGAAGAGGTAAAGGTTGAAGAAGTGAAAGCTGAAGAACCAAAAGCAGAAGCGCCAAAGGTAGAGGAGAAGAAGGAAGAAGAGAAGAAAGAAGAGCCCAAAGCGGAAACCCCAAAGGCCGAAGAAGTGAAAGCTGAGGAACCTAAAGCTGCGGAACCAAAAGCAGAAGCGCCAAAGGTAGAGGAGAAGAAGGAAGAAGAGAAGAAAG
>CAZNGA010000153.1:0-2148 GCA_964572485.1 uncultured Chitinophagales bacterium | reverse complement strand
CTTCATGCACTTGGTTTGTTCGGAAAAATAAGGAAAACGTATGATATCTCTTTAACAGGGATTATCACGGGAACTAAAAAACACAAATTTTTTATTCAAAGTCATATTGTAACAATTTATTATCCATCCAAGGCACCTTGAGGTCGGGTAAAGAGCTAATCCAATCCATAATTAGCGGATTAAATGCCTTTTTGCCGAAAATGACGTTGACAGTATTGGAACGGATATAAATTTTAGCTGATCCCTCAACAATATTTCTGTAGATTGTTTTCGGCTTAGCCTTATCGAATAGTTTAAATTTACCGGCCAATATTTTGTAGAGCGTGTTGGCGATGAGGGTTATGGCAATATCAAAATCAACCTTAACAATTATTGGAGAGGAAAGAGCATTGAGGCTGAAGAAGTCGACATTTTCCTGAATATTGTTTTCAATTAACCATCGCAGGGCATATGTTTCAATGATTTCTTTGGGCGGGGTTTCAAAATCATTGGTAATGAGAAGCATGGGCAACTCTCGTCCGGTACCTGTGACAATGATTTGTCGAAGCTGGCCATCGTAGTCCTTTATTGTGACAGGTTCCTGGTAAATCTTTAGCAGTTGGTATTTACGGGTGGTTTTGTTGAGCCTGATTTTTGTCCAATTTGAGATCTTTTGAATGTTTTCCAAGATCTTTTTCCCTCTTCTTTTCAAGGTGATAAACTTGATGTCGAAGTCTTTATCAAGCACATTGAGGTTTTTATATGTGGTCAACTTTGAGTCAAATACCAGGCAATTTGGAAGCACGCCGTGACTGCTTTGATAAAATGAGACAAAGTTTAAGATTTCATCCGGTGCTTCTTCTTTTGAGAGTTGGCCGTTGGAATAACACAGGTATGTGGTCTCCAGATCCTGGGCAAAAAAGCACAACACACTTTTCATTGCTTTTCCCCGTGTGGGAACCCAATGATTTTGCAGCTGACTTTCTTCTCCCCAGTGGGGTGTGGAATGAAAATCCAAGTTGATATGTTGCCCTCTGAGGTAGCCTTTTTCTTTGAGAACCCGGTTCCATTTTTTTAGCAAATTGACCACCAGGTTGTGTGGATTACGGTAGGAGTACTGGGTGATGGCAGCTATTTTAGGCAATACATTTAGCCCAGCAAAAGTTCCCAAGCCGTAATCGAAGTTAAGATCATTTACATGGGAAAGTCTTTCTTTTCCGATGAGCTTTAAAGCCAGAAAACTTATCAGGTAGTTGAGTCTCGGTATTTGCTTGGATCCATAAAAGCCTATTTGATTGAAGATTGTGTCAAGATGCATATCGACAATCATAGGGATAAAAAGAAACACACCGCCATAGGCGGTTTTAACAAAATCGTGAGTGCTAAATTGTTTTACACTTGCTATTTCCGCGGGATCTTTTGCCTGCTGCAAAGCAATGCGTCTTTCAGCATGTGTTCTTCTAAACAGCCTTGCAAAGCCTTCATCTTTTAGGACTTGGTGAATGGTCTTGGCTGTGATGTCATATCGTTCTCTGAGAAGAACTTCTTCGATCTCTTCAATGGAGTAGTTTTGTTTTCTCAACTCGATGATGCGGTCTTTGGCTTTTAGGGTAGACGGTCTTCGTTGTTTTGGACCTTTTGTCAAGGGATTAAAAAATGGCGGCAGCGACCCGGCTTTGAAATCTCTTCTTAACGCATTGATTGTATGAACGGAGTATCCATATTTTTTAGCAACTTCAGCAGCGGTTAGCCCGTTGACGAAAGATGCCCTGAGGGCTTCGTACCGTTTTTGCATGGGATCATCAGGGTAAAGGAAAAAGTCTTTTGACATTGCGCACAGCCTCCTAATTGTATTTATTAGGTTAACTATACACAATATGTAGATTATTAAAATATTCTTGTCAATATATTTATTGCGATATTTCATATGGTTATATTTTATGCTGATAATTTTAACTATATGACAAGTCCATTTGATCTATTTATTATATACTATTTTATAGCATGTCGATATATTGGCAATTCGAAATTAATAATTGATAACAAAAGGTTAGAATTATCCGGTGGAATGATCTGAACCTATTTTAGGGTTTTTATATTCCTGTGATAATCCCTGTTAAAATGTTACAGCGGTACCGTTACGGCATCATTAACCACTGCGATTATCCC
>CAZNGA010000152.1:0-2150 GCA_964572485.1 uncultured Chitinophagales bacterium | reverse complement strand
ATGGCATTGAACCGGAAAAGGTTGAGACAATAATCCTCGGTACTGCCCGATTCGGAAGAACGTTAAAGCGAGTCGTTCCAGAAATTCACCCCAAAACTAAGGTGTTCAAGATGAACGAACCGTTACTGCCAATTCACGGGGATGACTCTAAATGGAGATATAATGATCAGGCACGAGAGCAGGCTTACAAGGAAATAATAGGTGAGTTTAAAAAGTACAGCAATTGCCATTATTTTCTCGGTGCGGAGACACCCGAGATGTGGGATAAAGTTGGACTAGATCCAGAAAATCACATGTCCAAATTTATTTATCAACGCCAAATCCAATCAAAGAACGACAAACAGAGGGACTTTAAAATGAAGAAATTAGCCAAAACCAAAAGCGGATCGAAGATAGAATGGACGCAAAAAACATGGAATCCAGTAGTTGGGTGTCACAAAATATCAGCTGGCTGCACGAACTGTTATGCCGAAACAATGCATAACAGGCATTTGGCTAACCCGGGACAACCAAAATATATCAAACCGTTTAACGAAGTGCTCTGTTGGGATAGTGAGATAAAAAAACCATTCAATTGGAAAAACCCAAATCTCATTTTCGTATGTAGTATGTCAGATCTTTTTAATAAGGACGTACCGGACGATTTTATTAAAAAAGTATTTGAAACCATGAATGATACCCCTCATCAATATCAGGTATTAACTAAACGAAGTACTCGGTTAAAAAAGCTAGCTCCAGCGTTGAAATGGACATCAAATATTTGGGCAGGAGTATCGGTTGAAAACACAAAACATCTAGACAGAATTGATGATCTAAGAGATCTACCTGCTAAAATAAAATATTTGTCCATTGAACCTTTAATAGATGACTTTGGGAATTTCGATCTTTCAGGGATGGATTGGGTAATAGTAGGTGGTGAGTCCGGAAATTCTCTTAAAAAACTTCGCTGTATTAAAAAAGATTGGGTTACCTCAATTAGGGATCAATGTGTTGAGAAAGGCATTCCCTTTTTCTTTAAACAATGGGGGAGAAAAGAATTCAATCCTGATCAAAATGATCCAACTATTCCGATGAAAGGTGTTAAATCCAATGAGCACCTTCCAAAGGGTGGTAACTTGATTGATGGAGTAGAATATATTGAAATGCCTGAAACTACTGAATATTGGGGATTCAAAATTGTCCCTGACATTAAAAAGAAGATAGATGATTTGGATAAAGCTATCCACAAATCAAAAAAGTTGTTCGCACACTCATGGATCAATATTGGAAAGTACTTAACGTTAATCAATGAGACGATAGATAAATGTGGAAAAGGAAGACAATATTGGCAAACCTATCTTGGCGTCGATTCATTTCAGGATTATTGTCGAAAGAAATTACAGTTTTCCAGGGAAACTGCAACTCAAATGCGGCAAGCGTTTCAGGTGATTCAGATATTAAAACCAGAGTTGTTAGAGGGTGATGTTAATGAGATTCCATCATACACAAAAGTACGTGCATTACATCCGTACCTTGACGAAATCACAGCAAACCCGGTTAAATACGCACCGGTAATCGATATCACTTTCGATTCATCCAAATACAGAAGCGCAATCAACAAAGCGGTTCGAGAGGCATTTCCTGATGGTACACAGACTGCTGTTGCAGTAGAGGTTGACTGGGATAAATATCTTAGCGGCGTAGAGCAAAAGATGAGTCGGGCACTGGAATCCGATAAGCAGGACAGATTAAAGGAATTGATGGAGAAATTACGAGATTTATTGAATTGACTAAGTGTACCCGGTACACACCGTTTCAGGATAACTACCGGCACCTCGAAACTCACCAAAGTCTTTTAATATCATAGTATAATACCCTATACATCGGCCAAAAACATTCCAGCTTGGGCAATGCGGTCCTACATATACTCAGTTGGATCGAGCTCCTCTTCAATGTCGGGCCGTAACGCATCCGGTGCGTCCTTTAAATAACAGGATCGGCTGTCCAAAGGTTCGTTTTTCCCCGTTGAGCTAGCTGAACGGCCACTTTCACGCTCTCCCGTACAAATTATGAGCTGGAACACTATATACAGTAGCGCCCACGCAGATAATAGCTGAATTATCCACAAAATTTTGGACCTCCTATTTGAAGTTATGAGAAATGGGATTTGT
>CAZNGA010000151.1:0-2331 GCA_964572485.1 uncultured Chitinophagales bacterium | reverse complement strand
GACCCCGTGTCTAAAAGGGTTTACCGAAGACTAAAAAAACAATATACCAGATTGCCACACTATGCAAAAAGAGACTTCCTTAACCTCCTCAAAGAAACCACTTTCAACATGGACCCAAAACAAAGCGGGGGCATTCTGGATCAAGAAAAAGGGGGACGGCAAGACCTACCTGTCGGGGAAGATAACAATAAAGGGTGAAGAGATTCCCTTTTTAATCTTTAAAAATGATTTCCAAGAGGGAAATACCCCCCATTTCCACGCCTATGAAGTTCCTACGCTGGAGGATCGCCACTCGGAGGAGGGGGAGGAGGGGTGTTAGCCCAAGTCCTTAAAGCAGGAATAGCCGCAGTGATAGCATTCATTGCAGTTGCTACTTCAGGAACCTCATTTACGCAATCCCACATACTCTTTCTTCCATTAACGCGGGTGGGGACATTAATAAACTCAACCCCTTCATTATCTGGGGTTTCCCAAATCTTCTCTTCTCCTGAAGTCCCATTGTAAGGCAAGCATTCGATGTTGATACTCCCTAAAGTATTGCCTGACTCATTAATTTGAGGGGCAAAAAGATTAATAGACCTCAACCATACAGAATCAAACTCTTGTTCTGGGGTTGCAGGGACAATATACGGCTCTGGGCGTGGGATCGGGTCTCCTAAATTATCTGATGGCATAACTTTGTTTTTATTATTATATAATGTATTACACCTATTTACACAAAAAATGATTTTAAATGAGCAACCCTTATTTTTGGCACAACCAAAGGTTTTATTTTTGTCTTTTTGTAGCAGTTTCTACAGAAACTAACATCTTCAAAGCTTAAATCTCTTAAGTCAAAAGTCCCCCCTTTCTTGTCATCACAACCGTCTACACCGACTTGATTTAAAGGAAAATAAGGATATTCCATTTCCTCTAGAATAGATCTATGCATTCTGACAAAGCCAAACCCACACCAATCCACCTCTACAAGCTTATTAGGCTCTTCCTTACCCATCTTTTCTAGCCAATCCCCTGAAGTAAAAGGCATGTGTAAGTTTTTCCTGAAATAATCTTCGTCCCAGTTACCAACCATCGCCTTGTCAGAATAGTCTGATTTATACCACCCAGAAATAAATTTCTTTTCTTTCGGTAATGACATCATATATTCAACCTGATCTATTGTGAAATCCACATCCGAATCAATCCAAAAAAGCCATTCTGCCTCGGGAGGACTTGTATCCATAAAGCCCTTGCCACCAGTTGCTAAATAATTTCGTGCAAAATTAAGGAATAACCCATGCACGGTTAAAATTGCAGAGTTATTTCTATCACACCAAGACTGCAAGTCTAGATATCGAGTTAATAATTTGCCTTGAATGCCCCTATGATCAATTGGAACTAGAAAAATACAGTTTAACATATACTATTATAGCATAAGACAGAAAATTTAAATTATGAAAATCGAATTCACCGACCAAGAAATTGACGCACTCATTAAACTCATCGACATGGCAGTAAAAGCAGGAGGCTTGAACGTAGCTCAAGCTGGTTCCATTTTAGCTGGAAAGTTGACTGCTCACTTAGCTCCTCCCGCTCAAGAAGTGGAAGATTCACCACTTTTTGCAGAGCCAGCCGATTTAGAGGTTGTTTCTAAAGAAGAGGAAGAGTAGTCTATTGACTATTTACAGGCTTGACTATTTCAATCTCCAGCTTGTCCACATCTTGACGCTCTCCGTAGACGCTATAAAAATAATTTAGCGGTTCTTCGGTATTAGATCCAACATGGATGTCACCATTGTCTTCAATGGAATCGACATAAATGTTTTGGTTGGGTCCAATTGCAGTAAGATCCACACTCATTGTGTCCATGTGAACTAAACCTGTCCAGTAATCTGGCATTTTAATTATATTTAAATTGCTCTTACCCCTAAAGTAAACGCCATGCTCTGGCCCCTCAAGGCAGGAGTGCATTAATTGTTTATCTTCTTTTGTGGGGTGATCGATAAGGAAGGATTTATACGTTCCAACGATAGATCCTCCCACATGAAGAGTGTAAGATGGAGAACTTCCAGCACTGAGTCCTATTCCCACATTGCCTTGCACAATCATACCGTTAGAGGGAGCACTATATCCCATATAACTAGCCCCAATTGCTACTGATCCATTTACATCTAATTTATTGGTTGCGCTAGTTCCTATGCCAACATTCCCCTGCATGTATACATTTCCATTAACACCCTCAATGGAAAATCTCTCTGAGCCATCCTGAACTAACTTTAATAAAGGATTTCCTGCTCCAACATCATATAGCTGTAAGTAATCACTTGCTGATCCTGCTGAGCCAAATACAAT
>CAZNGA010000150.1:0-2417 GCA_964572485.1 uncultured Chitinophagales bacterium | reverse complement strand
GGCTCCAGAATCCGGTTGGCATAGACGTGCATCTTATTGCTGAGGTATTTGTAAAAAATAAATCCCAGGATATAATCACGAAAATCATCAGCGCCCATCTTACCCCGTAGGGTATTAGCAATGTTCCAGAGCTGTTGTTCGAGGTGTTGTTTGGTGTTGTTCATATAATAATACTTTTATTGTGTGTATTCAATTAAAACGTGAGTTTACATAGCTGGCGATTTCTCTGGTAGGCAGTTCAGGCGATGAATTTCCACTTCTAAGATAAAACTTTTCAGATTTAATTCCATTGGCATCAGTAACAACTGAATATAGTGGTTTAATTCCTGGCTTTATCTCTACCACACATATTTCTGTGTCCTCAACTTCAGGAAAACTTACTGTCAGGTTGCTGGATGAGAAATCAATACCAAATGCGTGATTGGTAAGGTCTCTCAGATGCAACTCAAACTCGTCCTTTGTACCATTACGAAAAGTTTGATAATCGTGCTCAAGACCAATTATTTCCATATCATCATTAACTCCCATTATTAATGTTCCTCCCTGGGCATTACTGAAGGCAGCTATCGTCTTTAGGATAGCCTGTTCAAGCTTTTTATTAATAGCTCCGGTTCTCATGTCATATCTCAGTGTGGTTTTAAATTCAACGAGATTGTTTTCACCTGCGGATATCATGTCAAATAGACCCATTTTTAAATCATCTACTGCTGTTTCAGTAATATTCTGAAGGAAATCATTGAGTTCTTCAGCTAGCATTTGTCGTCTTTTCTCAAGAAAAAGTTCGAAGTTCTCAAGCTTCCATAGATTATTATCATCAGGAATACTTTGCAAAGATAATCCATTTGGGAATTTCTCCTTCACTTTTGTTAGATATCCGTCAGCATATTGGGCTGATTTTGTTCGATTCGCAGCAGCAGTCAATACTGCCCTATTCGTGATTTCCTGGGCATATTGATATTTGATTCTGTTGTCTATACCATAACCATTATCACGCAATACAGAATATGGAAATATATGATCCCATTCCAGTTCATATTTTTTGCCCATATTTTTTCTGATATTTATACCTGTTGTCAAGCAAATCGCATTTCTGCTTTTGAAATAGAACTTCATTAATCCCCAAAGTGGATGCTGGATACCTACCCCTTCAAATTCTGCAGGAGTAATCTCAAGGTTACGTTCCAATGCAATCAGATTTAATAATTTGTCAAATGGGTTTTCCTCATCTCGAATTATTGCTAAATCCTTATCGAGTTTTTGTGGTAGCTGACTTATATAACGGTATCTAACCTGAGAATAATAGAACCACTTCACAATTTTCTTTATTCTTAGTTGGGATAATTTGTTCACACCATGATTATAAGTAAATACTATGATTGGGACGAAAGCATATACGGAATTGACTTCCTTTGTATGATCAATATAGGCTTGTGACTTTAAAATGTTGAAGATGTAGTCAAGAACGTCCTTATCCAGCTTTTCCCAAACCCCACGTATTTTATCATTATTGCTACTGTCATGTAGTTTCTCCATTTTTGAACCAACGTTATGAAGAATACCAAGAAGTACATAGATGATGAAATCCAGATTGAAGACAAAACCATTTTCAGCCAGCTTCTTTAGTTTAGCTTTGAATAGTGCACGTGCCTGCGGCCAATATCCGCAAATTTGAGCCAGGGCGAGTTCTGCATCAGTCAGGTTTACTCCAGCTGCATTTACAATATAAAATATATCAATAGCTTCCTTTACAGATGCTTTTGTTGGGACTACCTGTTCTTTAAAATCCCTATCAATAATCTTTTGAATGGCCAGGAAGTTATCAACGATGATATTATCATCTTCTCTAGAGATGCGTTCGCCTTCATTTTGTTGCTCAAATAGATCAACAACATCTCTTTTCCTCACTTTTCCCTTGAAGATGTCTGTAATATGAACCCACAGAGGATTATTGATCATTATATTTTTCTTATAATATTCCAACTCTAGAGTTTTGACATTAACGTATAATGGTTTGATGTCGTGGGTTATTTCTTCTTCATTGTAATAAGGTGGAATTTCACCTTTCATTAAAATATATAATGTTGTGATACGCTGCTGACCATCAAGGATAAGTTTCACTGATCCCTGCTTGGGGTCATACTTGTGATCGCCTTTTAACTCTGGCGGTGTATTGGTTTCCCAAGTAAGCATTGTCCCAGTAGGATAATTCTTAATAAGCGAAGATATTAAATTCTTTGCATCTTTCCGACGCCAAACATATTCCCTCTGAAATGCTGGTACAAAAAGTTGTTTTTCGTCTATGTTGACTAGTATCTGTTTGATTTCCATTATAACCCCATTTAATTATCTACAAGTTATTGAGCCAGGATAAACTCCGGATACTCCCGAATTCTCTCCAACAAATTAGTCTTTTCATA
>CAZNGA010000149.1:0-2419 GCA_964572485.1 uncultured Chitinophagales bacterium | reverse complement strand
GGTGATACTCTTACCTTCAATAGTACTTTAACGAACCACAGTGATAGTACAAAGAGTCCTAAATTCTTTATCTATGGAACCACCACAGGTCCAGATTCCTTTACTTGCAGTAGATACTACACAGATCATGATTCTTCCCCCAGGAGGAAGAAAACGTGACATCACAGACCTTGAAGTTCCTCCCCTAGCCCCGGTAGGTCATTACATTTTTACGGCTTATGTCGTATCCCCTGTCACTGACTCAACCTTTGATGAGGATCCCTTTTGCTTTCAGGTAGTTAGTGGTTCGAGTAAACCAGGCTATGGAGGGAATCAGCTTGCGTTATCAGGAAGTGACATGGGTCCATGGAAGGTATTAAGTGGTTGGTTTGGGTACGAGGAGATGAATCAAGGAAAAACTGATAACATTAAATCTTCTCCGATACCAAAGTCTTTTTCACTTTCTCAAAACTATCCTAATCCTTTCAATCCGTCGACAACAATTAACTATGATGTTCCTGAGGGACAATTCCCTATGATTGTAAAGATGTCTATATACGACCTGAGGGGAAGACTAATAAGAACATTAGTAGAAGAGGAAAAATTGCCTGGAACATATCAAGTTCATTGGAATGGCAGAGATGAAATGGATAAAAAAGTGTCGTCTGGTGTATATCTATATAAAATAGTGGCAGGTGACTTTATTTCCACTCGTAAGATGATCATGGTAAGATGAAACCAACAAATTCATTGATTGTAATTTTACTGCTAATTATTATTGCAATCTTCACTGCCTCTGAGTTGGTATATGCTCAGGGGCAGTTTTTCTTAGATGAGACTTCCACTAGGCTCCCAGCGATAGAGGATAGGACTTTTGATGCTGACTTTGGTGATATTGATGGCGATGGAGACTTTGATGTTTTTGTCTCTAACTCAGGTTCTTCTTCATATCCGAATCTTATTTATATAAATAGTGGGACTGGGTATTTCACTGAGGAGACAGAAGACAGGATGTCACAGATCTATGATAATACCACAGATTCTGAACTTGGTGACGTGGATAGGGATGAAGATCTGGATCTTATTGTTGCTAATTACACTACAGTTGCAGAGGATTATATGGATCTTTTTCTTAACAATGGTATTGGTTACTTCACAGAAAATAGCGCATGGCTACCACCGAGGAGTGTTAGTTTTTTATCAGGTATAGACCTTGGTGATGTTGAAGGCGACCTGGATTTAGATATTGTTGCAGCAAACTATGGAAGTAATCGGCTATTCTTGAATTTATTTCTACAAGGATATTCAATTGCTTCAGAAGACAGATTCCCACGTGGATCCGATAATAGTAATGATGTTGTTTTTTCTGATGTAGATAACGACTTTGACATAGATGTTTTTATAGCAAATAATACAGGAGGAAAAAATAGGTTATTAATAAATGATGGAACTGGCTATTTCACAGACGAGACCGATGAAAGAATACCGACAGATACTGAACAGAGTAATGGTGAAAGTCTGGTAGATATTGATGGTGACGGAGACATTGACATCTTTGTGGCTAATGGATTTTTCCCAGGTCGAAATAAGTTGTGGATTAATGATGGTGAGGGATATTTTATTGACGAATCAGAGGACAGGATGCCTATTTATGGGGAAGTGAGCCTTGACGCTTCTTATGGAGACATCGATAACGATGGTGATTTTGATCTCATCATCGCTAATTTTGCAAGCCAGAGCGGCGGACTCTCGACAAGAGTATTCATCAATGACGGTACAGGGCATTTTACCGATGAGACCGATAAGAGATACCCTGTCATTGAAGAAGATACAGCTGACATAGCCGTTAGCGATGTTGATGGCGATGGAGATGTAGACCTATATATTGGGAATTATGGAGAATATCCTGCACAAGAACAAAACAGGCTTCTAATCAACACCAGCACTCCAGACTCATTCCCTCCAATCATCCCAAGAACCTATCATCATCCAGATACAGGTGATACAACAGATCCCTATCTCATTACCACTACAGTATGGGATAATATTAGTGTAGCGATAGGAGAGCTAAAAGTATCACTCTTTTACAGATCTATGAGCGAAATTAATGATGCTGACTTTACAGAGATCCCTATGCTGGATTGTGGTGGTTTTCTGAACCGTGAGAATATTCCAGCACAAAGCAGCGTAAGCACAGTTGAATATTATATTAAAGCTGAAGATCGAATGGGGAACTTTTCGTTTGATCCTCCTAATGCACCTGATTCAGTCTTTAGTTTTCTGGTTGATGTGAATGTGAGTATTGGCGATGATCCACCTTCTTCATCATCCTTACCTAAGACCTTCTCCCTCTCACAAAACTATCCTAATCCTTTTAATCCTTCGACTACTATAGATTACAGTATACCAGAAGGAGAAACAGAACAAGTACAATTGCTTA
>CAZNGA010000148.1:0-2434 GCA_964572485.1 uncultured Chitinophagales bacterium | reverse complement strand
GATAATCTGGATCACCGCTAAACAGGAGTTAACTGGTATAGGGATTGATGTTGTAGGAATGCTTCAGTATCAGGAATCCATTATAAACGATCCGAAAGCAAAGAAGGAATATGATGATATTGAGAGATACCTGAAACTAACAGGGAATGACTATAGAGTTCATGATGAAATCAATCAACTGGGCATGGTGACAGGAAGATACACATCTTCTTCATTACATACAGTTAAAAAAAAGGGGCCTATGAGATCCTTCTTCGAGGCACGGGAAGGATATCAATTTATTATAGCTGATTATTCTCAACTAGAACCACGCATAATTGCTGCCTTGGCCAATGATGCGAGGGCTAGGAAAGTTTTTGAAGAAGACAGAGACTTATATACGGATGTTGCGGAAACTATCAGCAGAACGAAGAATACTCGTTTTAGGAATATATTCAAAACTATCGTACTGGGACTCAATTATGGAATGACTGAATATTCAATTTATAATGATCTCATTAATAAGGAAATCACTGTAACTTTACATGAAGTCAGGGAGTTTATTCAAAAGTATAAGGAATTGTATCCCGGTATATTCAAATGGAGAGAACAGAAAGCAGCGGAAGCAAAGAGACAAGGGTATATCACAACTCAACTAGGTAGAAGAATGAAAGTGTCAGACGATACAAAAGTAACTTCACTATATAATTATCCAGTCCAAGGAACTGCAGCCGATGGATTTAAACAGGCATTGATCAAACTTGATAGAAAATTAGAAGACTATGATGCGATGATTGTTCACACCCTTCATGATGAAATCATAGTAGAGGCAGAGGAAGGGATTGCTGAGGAGGTGAGTATTATTATGAATGATTGTATGGTAGAGGCATTCAGTAAACTAGCGGTTCCGTTTAAGGTGAAAATGAGAATTCAGAAGGCATGGGGATAGGAATGTCAGACAGTTCAAGAAACCATAAATATTAACATTATGTGATCAAGTTTTGGTTGACAGATAAGAGAAATATTCCTATACTCACTTGATCAAAAAGAGAGACATTGCTATCAAAAATTACATTATGGATATGGACAAAAGACAATCTTTAATCATGGCCGCATTATGTGGTTGGAAAGGTGACGATCCTTGTGGATGGCAATCCCCTGTTGATGAAGAAACTCTTATTTCATGGGCAAAATCACATTGTACCCCTGACCTTCAAAAGGAAGATTTCCGAGTTGAACTTACTCAATTAATTGAAGAAGGATTGTTTTTTCAGGTTCACCCAGGAGTATTTGAGAGCCCTGTTTACTATTGTTCTTATGATCGTAATTTCCTTACGGAAATATTTGGTGATGATAAACCCGAATATTTTGATTCATGGACTGATTGGGCTGCAGAGCATGATAAGCAATTTAAAGAGGAATGGCGTAAATATGGGGTTTGCAGTTCAAATTCACCCGACATTTGTAGAGGTAAAGAATGTTATTCTTATATGGATGGTGATTCTATGTGTAATTGGGAGTTAAAGTTCAAAAGGTAAAAACCGACAATTCCTTTAGATCTATCAACTAATTAATCGCAGGGTTGGACATTTTTCCTTTCCTGCGTTTTTTTTTGCATCAAGGGATTAATATACCTCAAAAAAATAAACAACTTATTTAGGCGGTATAATAGTATCCTTACATGCCTTCGCCACTCTGAATTTTACAACAGTCTTTGCCTTTATTTTTATTGTTTCACCAGTTGCAGGGTTCCTTCCCATGCGTGCCTTCCTTTTTACTAAAACCAGTTTACCCAAACCAGGAAGAGTAAATGACCCATTCTTTTTGGTTTCCTTGTAAGCAATTGCATTAAGAGTATCAATGAAATTATTAACATCTTTTTTTGAGATATCCAGATTCTCTGAAAGAGTTGATACTAATTGTGCCTTGGTCAAAGGTTTTGCTTTTGCTGCCATAAGATTTCCCTCCGTAGTTAGTAGTTTCAGTATTATTAGAGATGTTGGTTTGAATGATTATAGTGAAGCGGAAAATATTATCAAGTATAATCTGCTGGTAAACTTGGTACAGTTAAAAAGGTGGGCATTAATAATGCCTTCCCTGGCCAATCATAGAAGGCTCTAAAGGTATCAAAATAATATGGCTCTTTATATTGAATTATCCTCTTGCTATCAGCAGGGAGGCATCTGACAGTTTTAGGAAGGCATTTGAACAGTAATCCCGGATTTGAGCTATGGATAAGCAAACACGTTGACATGTGGCAATTATGCTGTTAACACTACCAAGTGTAGGTTAAGTTATTGATATAATGAAGACTATTGCAAGTTATGTTGTCAGTATTATTATGTTGAGAGATTTTTTGTGGTTTTTTGGTTCAGATAGTCCGAAGGAAGTTTTTTTCAATTAATACCTGAATTTTGCACGAAACACTCCATTCTAAACGGTTGAAGAATTATTT
>CAZNGA010000147.1:0-2466 GCA_964572485.1 uncultured Chitinophagales bacterium | reverse complement strand
AAAGAAGCATTTGTTGTTGGTGCACCATTGGATTGTAAGCCTGGTGTAATTGTTCCTGGTACTCATGAATTTGTTCAAGATTTCGGTTTGCTTCCTCTGCGCGTATTCGTTTTGAATTTGAATAATATACCAAGAGACTAAAGAAAATAATTACACCAAAGATCACGAATCCCAGAATGAAAAATAGTCTGAATTTATCTCTTAAACTCGCTGTAACTTCTGGCAGGAAGGTTGAAATTACTAATATCCATTTTTGACCGTTTAAATCCATTGGATAATAAGCCATTACTTTTGCAGGTTCATCTCCGATAATTGAATACTCAGTCGTAGAAGGGAAAGCAGATGCGATCATTATTTTTGGGATGATTCATGGTCATTGGATATTACATAATGACATTATTATTTGGACTATCGGTTTTATGGCTCTGATGGGTAGTTTTTTGAACAGTTATACTGCTGATAAATATGATACAATTTTTAGGAAAAGAATAAAAGAAATCAATGCAATGAGAATGGGAAGAGATGTTAGGCTATTTCTAATTTTTATAGGTGCATTAAGTAATCAAATTCTTATTACATTGGCAATTTTAGCAATCATTAGTAATTTTGAATCAATTAGAAGGTTGGTCGTTTTGAGATTTAAATATGCTTAAAAATATTGAATCAGAAATAGAAACTATTATTTCAAAATCTCAAGTGCCAGAAGATTCAATACATTCCAAAAATACGAGAGAATGGGTTTTAAAATTAAAACCAGAAGCAGATACGGCACTTCAAATTGCTGCATTGGGACATGATATAGAAAGAAGTATTGAACAACGGAAAATCAAGCGAGAGAATTTCACAGATTACGACGAATTTAAGAAGGCTCACTCACAGAATAGTGCAACCATATTACAAGAGATTTTGTTAAAATATGACGTTAACCAGGATTTTATTGATAAAGTAGTTAATTTAGTATTGTTGCACGAATTTGGTGGGACACTGGAAGCAAATATACTGAAATATGCAGATAGCATTTCATTCTTTGATGTAAATTTACCATTCTATTTTCAAAGAAATTCGGAAAGAGAAACTGCTTTTAGAATGAAATGGGGATACAAAAAGTTGTCGCAATTTGCCAAATCTATAGTGAGAAATTTCAGCTATGATAATGTTGAATTGGAAGCACTTTTTAATAAGATTGTTTCGCAACATTCATATAATTTATAAACAAAGCTATTTTTTATAATCAGATTTAATATTCAGTATAAATCTGCTTATAGTTGTAATTTCTTATTTGTATATAAGTTGCACCTAACAAAATGTTCAACCTGACCAAACCGCTGTGTTTCAATTTAAGTTTTGTGGAGAAGCTTTTAGCTTTGTACATTGTATCAGTTTTAGTGTAAGCGGTTTGGCAGGTTAACATTAGCGTTATACATCAAGAGAGTCAATGATATGGAAGAAGTTTTGAGACAATACTGCGTATTCCGGAGCAAAGTCCCACCCCATTCCGGACGAAAGTACCCAGCCATTCCGGGATGAAAGTCCCACCTGCTTCCGTTTGAAAGGTACCACCCATTCCGGTGGAATGTACCCACATTTTGGGTTCATTCCGGAATAAGTGGGTAGCATGAAACGGAATATAAGCGACATGGTGAAAAAAGCGTAGGAATGTGCCATCCTTCTTGGAAAATCATTCAAGGAGAAAAATATGGCACAGAGGAGAAAAAGCGTGAGGAAAATCAAAGAAACCATACGCCTTCATGAAGCCGGATTTAACAACAAGCAGATTGAAAAGCTTGTATCTGTTTCCCGTAAAACAGTCCGGAAGTACATAGAAAGGGCTGGGTCGGCTGGTCTGAGTTATGCTGAGATCGAGAAAATGTCTTCTAAGCCGTTATACGCCGCCCTTTTTCCGGTAAAACCGGAAGATGAACAGAGGAGCAAGCCTCAGCCTGATTGGCAGAGGGCATACGCCGATATGAAGAAGAAAAGGATGACACTTATGCGACTGTGGGAGGAGTACATAGAGATTTATACAGATGGATACAGGTACAGCCAGTTTTGTCTTCATTACAGTCGATGGCGCAAGAAACTGGATATAAGTATGCGGCAGGAACATAAAGCCGGAGAGAAGCTTTTTGTCGATTTTGCCGGCCAGACAGTCCCCATTCAAAATCCGGTCACAGGGCAAGTCAAACAAGCCCAGATATTTACTGCAATAATGGGAGCAAGCAACTATACCTATGCGGAAGGGACCTGGACACAGTCTCTTCCCGACTGGATTCAATGCCACGTCAATGCCTTCGAATACTTTGGCGGTATTACGGAATTAGTGGTCCCCGATAATACGAAAGTAGCGGTCAACAAAGCCTGCCGGTATGAGCCTGACCTGAATCCGACGTACCACGATCTTGCCTTGCATTACGGAGTTGCCATTATGCCGACTCGAGTCGGAAAACCTAAAGATAAGGCAAAAGT
>CAZNGA010000146.1:0-2504 GCA_964572485.1 uncultured Chitinophagales bacterium | reverse complement strand
CCAATGTATTGAACAAGGTGCCCAAAGCCATGCAGCCAAAGATCAAGGAAGCGCTACATGATATATGGATGGCAGATACCCGGAAGAATGCCCACAAGGCCTTTGATAGCTGTATAAAGCGATTTGAAGACAAATACCCGGGTGCGATGAAGTGTTTGGAAAAAGACAAGGATTCAATGCTGGCTTTTTATGATTTTCCAGCGGTGCACTGGCAGCACATCCGGACCAGCAATCCGATTGAATCGATCTTTGCAACAGTAAGATTAAGGACAACCAGAACCAAGAACTGCGGCAGTCGAAAAACAACCCTGGCAATGGCCTGGAAGCTGATGACAACAGCACAGAATAACTGGAGGAAATTACGTGGTTATCGGCTGCTGATCGATGTTATCAGAGGCGTTAAATTTAAAGATGGAGAACGAGTAGAATTGGATCAATTGCAGGGTGCGGCTTAAATGGCCATACACCAGATTTGACAATAGCTCTTAAACGTAATGTATAGCTCTGAGTGGTGGAGATTGGTTTTGTCATTATTTATTGTGAGATCTATTGGCGATAAAAAGCTGTCAACACCGTATCTCTTGCTGATATCTCAAGATATCTCATATCTCAGCCCAGCGAGAATTGAAATACCTTCTTTGATTTGCTCGTAGCTGTAGTTTTTTCCCATTCGTATAAGCTCTTCACAAATCTGGTAGTAGGTCGTAATAAGGCCATATTCATTGGCATTATTTTCCTCGCCATTCAAAAAGAAACCATCCGAGATAGAGAGCTTATGAAGAGCGGACTCAATAAAATTAGTCACAACGGTTTTATAGAAAGCTCTTTTTTTCTTGATGCCCGTCTCTGGATCTATAACCGTTATATTGGCTGGGGTGATATCCAAAGTGTATGATGTTTTGTGGTACATCCCATGGCGAGACAGTACTGGCAGTGTGCCATCAGCATTTCTGAGTGTATCTTGCTTACCAATGAAAACATCAGGAAGTGTTTGGTATAACTCAACACTATTGGAATAGTTTTTAGTGACGACCGTCTGAAACAAATCCAGCTGAAAAGGCTGTCCGACACTGTCGGCCTTCGCCTTCCTCATTTGTTTATCTTTGTGGAGGAGTACTTTCTTGGTTTTTCATACTACCTGATTATTCTTGTCCATGGTAAATAATTAAATTATAAGCACTCAGTATTTACGATACTCAACTGCTTGCGTTTTTAAAAACATCTATTTCTGGAACGGGCAGCTCTTCATCTGTTTCTAGCGAATTGATCCACGCACCCATTGCTTCGTGAGAGATAAATTCGCCTTTTTCAGCCTCTAACTTTGCTTTTTTTAAAGCATCTACTTTCCAACTATTACGTACCATCTATTCTGCAAATACTGTTTCCCAGTCTTCCAATAAGGCAATATGACCGAAGTTTTTAACTTTCTCAAAATATCGCTTGTCGGCTGTGATAAAAACACCATCCTCAACAATCGCCAGTGCGTGGTAGATACTGTCATACATTGAGGGGTACCCGCTTTTTACGTGTCCATGGCTGAATATTTCTTCGGCTTTTTTCCATACTTCTAAGTTTGGAGCTCGTTCCTCAACCAATGTAGAAATATGGTTCTCGAATATGTGAAAAATCGTTTCAACCGGAACCTTATGCCTCAATGCTGTTTGCGCCACTTCATACTTCAATAAGTCAGGAGCAATAATAGCCACCTCGTTTTCCAGGCATGTGCCAAATAAATCAAGCGCGGTCTGGGTATCAGGTTCACTCAGAAAGGTCTTTGCGACAACGTTCGCATCTACGACTACGCAAAACATCCTTCTCATTGATTATGATCTAAACGCTGAGGTTCTTCTTTCCTGATTTTTCTGACGGTTTCAACAACGCTCTCGCCTGTTACCTCAAATTTCTCCATATTTTGCAAAGCATCAAGTGCCTTTTGTTTCGCGACCTGCTGAAGTTCTTTAATCACAGCTCTATCGATAAACCTGGACCTTTTCGATTTTGGTACCAGCTCATCTAATGTCTCAAGCGTGTCTTCTGAAAATGAAATCGTTCTTTTCGCTGATTTTGTAGCCATAACTGGAAATTAAATATTAAGCGTATATTCCTCAGTATAAGGCCAAACTATATTGTGTCAACTTTTAGTGCAATATTTACACTACTATCAGTAGTCCTTATTAATCCCAGATCATTGTGTACTCGCCTTTTTGCATCTGCTGACCGCAATGCGGACAACTATCAGGCTCCTAGATACTAACCAGTAACGCAGGATAGGCAGGTAATAATCGCGAGGTTTGGGTTTTAAAATCAGATGAGGGGCATTAAACGTAAATATTCAAACTTATGGGCAACTAAGATTTAAGCATCGATAGAAACTGACAACAGTACTAACAACAAACCGTCTTTAATTGGAAATAAATGACTCACGCACATTGTAAGTCATTGAAATATATGGTGGGCCCGCCAGGACTCGAACCTGGGACCAATGGATTATGAGTCCACGGCTC
>CAZNGA010000145.1:0-2641 GCA_964572485.1 uncultured Chitinophagales bacterium | reverse complement strand
ATAAATGACCATCTTAATATCCTTTAGGGCTGGAAGTGCAAACAATTCTTCATTGCATTTTTGTATATGACCTTTATGGGTTTTTTTAATGCTAACTATGATCAATGAAATGGACTTATCCAGTAGTGAGTCATTGATACCAGTAATATCAGGACATTGCTGTATGATATTTTCTGTGTCAATTCGCGCTAGCTCGGGCTGTAGGGTAATACCTTTGCCATCAACTTCTTCAGGTAATTTTATGGTAGCGTCTATATACATTTTACCACCAAGTGCCAATTGGGTCGTCGCATGATCAAGTACATCAATAGGCCCCTGTCCAAATTGTATATCCCTCTCAGGTTCCGTATTCTCAGAGATGTATCTGGCTATTTTCCAATGGTCGTGGATATCAATCTCCCCATCTACAATAAATAGCATTTTATTAAGCATCATCTGGCCTGCTCCCCATAATGCACTAACTGTCTTACCGGCGTGCCCGGGATAGCTTTTTTTAATTTGGGCGATGGTCAGGTTGTGGAATACTCCTTCTACAGGAAGTTCCATATCAACTATTTCAGGTGCTATTGCCATTTTAATAGGAGCAAGAAATATCCTTTCTGTAGCTTTTCCTATCCAGCCATCCTCATGGGGAGGAATGCCCACAACTGTTGCCGGGTATATTGCATTTTTGCGGTGCGTGATACAGGTAATATGAAATTTCGGATAAAGGTCCGCTAATGAATAGTACCCGGTATGATCCCCAAAGGGGCCTTCTACAATGAATTCTTCTCCAGGGTCAACGAAACCCTCAAGAATTATGTCGGCATCAGCGGGTACATGCAGATCATTAGTAATGCATTTCACCAATTCCACCTTTTTTTTGCGAAGGAATCCGGCAAGTGTATATTCGTCAATATTCTCAGGCATAGGCGCTGAAGCTGCATAAGTGTACACCGGATCTCCACCCAGCGCAACGGAAACTTCCATTTTTTTCCCGGCAGCTTTGAATGCATTAAAATGTTGTGTAGCCACTTTATGTAACTGCCAATGGATGGCAGCGAGATCAGGGCCAAATATTTGCATGCGATACAATCCAATATTCCTGATCCCGGTATGTAGGTCTTTAGTGTGTATCAACGGAAAGGTTAAAAAGTGCCCTCCATCTTCAGGCCAGCATTTTTGCAAAGGGAATTTAGTGATGTCAGGTTTTTTCATAACCACCTCCTGGCATGGTCCCTTGCCTGAAATTTCCTTAGGCATCCATGATGTTATCTGCTTGAGTAAAGGCAACATTTTTAGTTGCTCCATTATATTGCCTTTCGGGTGCATCAACTTTTGCATCAATACCTCTATTTCCGTTGCAATATCATCCAGGTCATCAACTCCCAATGCCATACCTATTCTCTTTTGGGAACCCATCATGTTGATCAGGAGGGGGAATTCGGTGCCTGTATTTTCAAATAGTAGGGCAGGGCCATTGGTTTTTATGACTCTGTCGTACACATCCGTGATCTCAAGGTTTGGATCCACAAATTCTTTGATCCTAACGAGCTCATTGGATGCTTCCAACTCTTTGACAAAATGATTCAGACTTTTATAGGCCATATATAAGGAGTTCCAAAAAGCAAATATAATGAGATTCCGGGAAGGGAAGGGTTATGATAATTTAATTTAGAACCGAAAAGTTGATTTGTTCATTCTGCAAATTGATTATCTGAATTAACATAAATAATTGAAATGCTCTTTTCAGGATAGGTTTGAACAAACTCATTAACTTTCTTGATCAATCGCTTGCTTTGTCTTTTCATAAAGATTGCCCAAATAATGACAATCTTGTAATCTACGTTCAAGAATAATGAATGCTTGATTATAGATCTGTCATTTAACGGGAGGAAATTTGAAATATCCCTTGTGAATAGTAATGATGTATCAGGAAGCGTTGAAAATCTGTTAGGAGGTATAGTATCAAATATTCCAAATCTATTCCATTGTAAATTTGGAAATCCTCCACAGTCACAATTGTTCTGGAAAACAATTAAGCTATCATTTTGACCATAAATTCTAATTTGCAAAGGTTGTGTTAATTTTGTGACTGATTCAACTTCACATCGATCAGGATTCTGTGCTGCTATTTCTTTGGCTAAATAGTCACTTTTTAAAATGTAGCTATTATTAGCATCAATATTAAGTTTTTTTGAAAAGGCCAAAATTTTCTCTTCGTCAACTATTTTAGGATTTTTTACTCCATATATACTTAATAAAAATGAACTGCAACTACTCAGGAATAATATTAGAGAAATGAAAATCACCCAAATTTTCATAACCGTAATTTTGTGATAATTTAATTACAATATACGAAAGATTAAAAGGTTTGAAAGCTTTTCTTTCTTCGGTAGTAGCAGGGGTTACGACTATTACCGGCATACTGCTCCTGCTCCTGTTAAGCCAACACCTGTATTGATTGACACCATTATAAAAAAGCCTCACCTCTTAACTCCCCCTTTGAAAGGGGGAATATATCTTTTTGAGATTGGAGTATGTTTTATTGTTTGAGTTGTACATAATAATTACAATCTAAGCTGAATTATTTTAACTCCCTTGCTGAATCCCCCTAACCCCCTTTTCAAGGGGGAATACATCTTTTAGGGATTGGAGTATG
>CAZNGA010000144.1:0-2713 GCA_964572485.1 uncultured Chitinophagales bacterium | reverse complement strand
CAAAGCATGTGAGAGGAGAATTTGTGGCCTTTCTGGATTCGGATGATGAATGGTTGCCCACAAAGATGGAAAAACAGGTTGCGCTTTTCGATAACGGATCGGACAGACTGGGTGGAGTTTATGGCTATTCGTATTCAAAAGACATGATTAAAGAGGAAACTGTTCTTATTGATAGTGGATATTTCAGGGGAGGAATTCATGAAAAGTTTTTACTTGGCTTTTGTCCTCCAACTCCTTCTTTGTTTATGGTTAAGAAATCGGTGCTTGAGAGCGTCAATGGTTTTGATGAGAGCTTGATCACTTTTGTTGATCTTGATCTGTGGATGAGGATTTCAGAACATCATGATTTTGATTATGTTGAGGAGCCTATAATTATTAAGTATGAGCAAATTGGTGATCAGTATGTGAATAATTTTAAGAAAAGATATGACGGATTCAAGTTGTTCATGATAAAATGGGAGTCCGCAATCAAATTGAAGATGGGCGATAAAGGTTTATTGAAACTTAAAAGACATTTAGCCAGAGCATTAGTGGTTCCACTGCTGGACCATCCTCCTAATAACCTACAGAGGAACAGCATAAAATTAATTGGATTACTTATTGGTGTGAGGGCTACCTGGTTCAGAATGTACTTTAAAGCTTTCCTCATTTTACTATTTGGCCCAAGGATCATTTATTTCTTAAGAAAAGTAAAAAACTAAGATAAATATTCAGGTAAGTGATATTGAAAATTATGGATTTTGCCATTTTACTACCAGTCTACAATCACCTGGAATACACTAAGAAGTCTTTGGGCCAATTGTCCTTGCGTCTTGGTGATATTGACGATACGAAATTCCATATTGTATTAATTGATGATGGCTCTACTGATGGTACTTCAGACTGGGTCGGAACTCATTTTCCGGATGTTATTATTTTGAAGGGTGATGGTAATTTATGGTGGAGTGGGGCTGTGAATCTTGGGGCAGTTTACGCTTTGGAGACTTTACAAGTAGATTATTTAATTCTCTGGAATAACGATATAACTTTTGATGATAATTATTTCTCAGAATTAGTAACCCTTACCTCAGGAATACACGAGCCAATTATTTTGGGTCCGAAAATTTACATAGAGGGACAATCTGGTTTGGTCTGGTCAGCTGGTGGTTATTTTAATCGGCGGAGTGGCAAAATTGATATGTATGGGTATTTTAAGGAAGATTCAGATGAGCTTAAGCAGGTTCGCGATGTGGACTGGTTTACCGGAATGGGTACGATTATTCCAAAACAAGTAATAAGCAAGATAGGATACTGGGACAACGTGAATTTCCCGCAGTATCATGGAGATACCGATCTGACTTATCGGGCGAAACTTGGAGGCTTCCAGCTCAAGGTATTTCCATCGTTAATTATTTATAACCATATTGAAAACTCTGGCATCGAACATCAAGGAAGTTTCAAAAACCTAATAAAACTAATTACTGACATTAGGTCGAAAAGTAATCTTCGAAAAAATTTAATCTTCTACAAAAAATATGTTAAGTCACCGCTCGCCTATCTACCTCTCATGTGGTTTTATATAAAGATATTCGGAGGATTTCTAAAGTGGAAATTATTAAACTTACTTGGAATCGGCAAGTCCAAATTAGCATGAAATGAAGAAAGCATATTTATATCCTATCTCACTTTACCTTGACAAGACCATACCAAATCCTTACCTCTCCAATTTTATGGATGGCCTGGATGGTGCCTATGATTTCTTAAACAGAGATCATCCCTCTAACAAAGGAATCCTCGATTTAGCAAAATATATCCGGAAAATTGACACCATCTTCCTTAATTGGATCGAGGATTTACCAGATAAAAGAGGTGGATTTATTCAGTCCTTCTTCTTCGTCGCAATGGTATTTGTGCTAAAGATGCGAAGGATCAAAATAATCTGGGTGATGCATAATAAGAAATCTCATTATGACTCAAATACATTTTTAAAAGGATTCTTGTTCAGGTTTGTGTTGAAAAAGAGTGATCTAATCATCACTCATTCTAAAGAGGGGCTTCACTATTTAGATGAATACAAAGTTAAAAACAAGGAAAAGGGTATATATTTTCCTCATCCATTGTTTCAGAATACACTTCAGATGAATTTAAATCCTTCCATTGACATTTTAATTTGGGGATCGATAATTCCTTATAAGGGGATCGACAGATTCTTAGATTTTCTCCATAGTAATAGATTAGAGGGAAAATATAAGATAGTAATTGCCGGGAAAGTAAAGCCACCAGAATATGAGAAGACGATCAAAAGGTATTGCAATGAATCTATTCTATTAGATAACCGATATGTTCCAGAAAAGAATGTACTGGAATATATGGCTGATTCTAAGTCTGTTTTGTTTACATATATTGGTAACAGTGTATTAAGTTCAGGAGCTCTCATGGATTCATTGTCATACGGACTCAACGTTCTGG
The DNA here is from genome assembly GCA_964572485.1 of uncultured Chitinophagales bacterium. Classification (GTDB taxonomy): domain Bacteria; phylum Bacteroidota; class Bacteroidia; order Chitinophagales; family CAZNGA01; genus CAZNGA01. The sequence continues at coordinate 265 of CAZNGA010000144.1, read as the reverse complement.
CTCCGAATGTGGGGGCATTTAAAGATGCAAAAGAAGAGGGTTTGATTGAAACCTATAATTCCTTCAAAGAATTAACTGATTCGCTTGACGTTTTTCTGAACCCCGTGGAAAGTAAAAAAGAACGAATTGAGCAATTTATTTCGGAAAATAGTTGGACTCAGTTTTCAAATAAAGTGGAATCCTGGATAAGCAATCGAGACTAAGATGGACTTTCTGATCAATACATTCACTCACTGGGAGGAGCCACCCCGGGCAAGGCACCAGG
>CAZNGA010000143.1:0-2721 GCA_964572485.1 uncultured Chitinophagales bacterium | reverse complement strand
GGTGCGCGACGGGAGTGAGGAGTACTGTGACCAGCCGCTCGCTCCAGAGGGTCATTCGAAGTGCTTAGCGGCACAGTCGAGATTACATTTGTTGCCGCTGATGGTACACCTGCGACTACAACTTTAAGCGCAGGTAATAGTCTGACATTTGACCCCGCCACTTTCACCTTTACCGCCCCTATCACCAATTCCGCTACTACGGTGATCCTTGCCAATGGTACTGAGTTTATCTTGCCTCCTGGCGATATAGTCACGATAGTTCTAAAATCACCCCCAAAAACTGGACAATGAGTTAAGGTGCATTCAGAGTCTGTTATAGACATGACCTGCCATGTACCTTCATCCGGGAGTCAATGGGAAATCTTCTAGAAGAATGACCTGCTCGAGATGGCAAGAGTATGACTGGTAAGTATGTCGCTAGGTCTCGTCAAGTGGATGGGATCTCAACTGGTACAATTGATCTCAAACCGGCTAATGCTTAGTTACAGAGTACAGGAATGCTCCCCGGAGCACTCTCCTAGAAATCGTCACATTATAAGAGCAAATCAAGTCCAATATTAAGATCACTATATGACTTCTGCTTATGTCATAACGCAAACAAATATTTAAACCTTTCGAAAATCTTGCTATCTCAAAGAGGGTACTCTTCCAAGCTTGAGTAAAAGTCTGCAAATGAGTAGCTAAATGAATATGATGCAATCAGTAATATTCTGTAATTGGCTTAAATACAATAGCTTAGTCAAATTTAATAATTAGATCTTGACAAAATTTATTTTTGGTTATATAATATCATTTACTTCATCGGGTGAATTGATTGACTTAACATAGTAGGACATTTTTTCTGACCCTCTCTCTTATTAAGAGAAAGAATAAGAAATGTCTGACTCCGATAAAAACCCATGGGTTTTCTGAATTAGGGGAATTTGTGGGTTTTTTAATTAGCATAATATCATTATATGATAATAACTTAGCAACTGAAAGGTTTATTGGATTTTCAGAAGCTGTAAAATGGAGGTTGATGATGAGAACTTTTCTGAGTTTTCTGACTTTTACTTTAATTCCTTCAATCTTTTTCTCTGCTACCGAAATTCCACAAGGCATAGCTAAACTTCAGGAACTACGTGTGAATTCCACTTCAGAGATTAATCATAAAAATTCTATTGTGGCAACAGATCAATCTGATAATTTTTACGTTGTTTGGGGAGATGGTTATGATATTTTCTACAGTAAATTTGATATTAATGGTTCTCCAATCACAGTAGAACAAATAGTAACAGATACTGATGCAATCGCCGTTTTTGGTTTAGCGGGACCTTACATAACCGTAAATGACGATAATGATTTTTTAATAACATGGCTGGATGCCAGAAACCCTGACGGCCTCCCAGGTCGTGTATCTGAAATATATGGTACAATGTTCTCGTCTTCTGGAACTCCTTTTGTCAATATTGACAATGTTAGATTCAGTTCTGCTCCCTTTCGTGATCCTTTTAATCCTCAATCAGAGGAGATTGGAAACTATGTTCCATTTATTGAGAATTTTGAAGTAGTATCATATAAAGGACCTGAAGGTAATTTTGTAATCCCTTGGGGAGACGATGATGAAGGCCAAGCACCACCTGACTGTTTGGATCTTGAGGATCAATTAGTAGGATTCTTTCATCCCTATGATATTACCACGGGTATCTTGGAAGATATTTCTTTGGTAGATAATAATGGTTTTCCAGAGGGGAATGATTGCGATATTCCTCAGATTGGTAAAGAGGTTTCGGGTCGTGGAACTGTCGGAATAGATAGTAGAAATCATCTTATCTTTGCATATCAGGAATCCGAGGTAGCTGAACATGATTTAGACATCTATCTTCAAAGATTTAACCAGACTAGAATTCCGATAGGACCTGAAAAATTCGTTGTGTATTCCCGAAACGAAGAACAACATTCACCAGATATCGTAGTCAACAGTTTGGATGAATATTATATTTCTTTTTTTAACGATCGATCTGACCCCAATGATTCATTGTTTTGTATTAAATTTGGCTCTAGTGATCTTGATCCAACGCCAATTGACACAATTTTCGCGAATGCGGTAAGCGATGTAGTGCCAGCTCAAAGAAAGAATTCGGGAATATTTATTGGTGATAATAACGATTACTTAATCTTAGTTTGGGAGGGAGCAGTCGGAAACGAAAGAGATGTCTATGCCCGAATATACTATAGCGATGCTAACGGAAAGTTAATTACCCTCCACGATGAGGAGTTTACTCTAAATCCAAGTGAGTTTACTGCTAGAGAGCCATCTATTGCCATGGCAAGTAATGATCATTTTATCGTATCTTGGACAGACGATCGACCTGGTGTTGGAACAGATATTTATTCAGGGATTTATCAACTCGATTTAGTAATTCCTACTATAGGTACCACCAAAGAATTTGACCCAGCTGCTAGGGTATTTGATGGCACACCCATCCCGATCTTTATTGACGCGGTAGACGACCCCACTGGTTCAGGGATAGGGGATATTTACTTATTCTACACGTATCACCTCTCAATCCTACAAGGTGGTGGTGAGATCTCAGATAGCGTGTTATGTTCCCTGGATGAAATTATTCCTGACAGATATTGGGGTAATTTACCGTCCCCTACAGACCCTGGAACTTTAATCGAGTACTATGTTAGAGCAAGGGACAAGGCACAAAATGCGCAAACTGACCCTAATAATAT
>CAZNGA010000142.1:0-2732 GCA_964572485.1 uncultured Chitinophagales bacterium | reverse complement strand
ACGGATGACCAGTTTGAACGTCAAAGGCATTTCAGGGACATCATACTGCAAGATGATGGACAACCGTTGGCCAAGAGCATTGACCTGTTAAGTGTAACAACAACCCTGGAAGTTGGCGTTGATATTGGTTCATTACAAGCAGTGATGCTAGCCAATATGCCACCACAACGGTTCAATTACCAGCAACGGGTGGGTCGTGCCGGACGGAGAGGTCAGGCATTTTCGGTAATCCTTACCTTTTGCAGGGGTCGCAGCCACGATGAATTCTATTTTAACCACACTGATAAAATTACAGGTGATCCACCACCAACTCCATTTTTAACAATGGATCAAGATAGGATCTCAAAGCGACTTCTTTCAAAAGAGGTATTAAGACAAGCTTTTATGCCACTCAGGGTGGTAATACGTGAAGATTTGTTGACACTTTCCAGAAACGAAAGACAGACAAGCGTTCATGGAGAATTTGGGAAAGCAGACCATTGGCCAAATTACAGGGAAAGTGTTCAGGAGTGGATTGATCGTAACCGGGAGGAAATTGAGAGAACAATTGAGGCATTAAAGCCTGGTATTGTCCCAAACAAGAAGCAAGAATTGGCAGACTGGATAACCAGCAATAGTGGTGACGGCTTTATGGCAAAAGTCAACCAGGTTATTGAGAACGATGAAATTGCAACAAATGATATATCTGAGAAACTTGCGGAAGGCGGAGTATTACCTATGTTTGGTATGCCAACTTCTGTTCGTAATATGTATCATGAAATAACCTATGAAGAAGGAGATTACGGCCTTAAATCCATTGACAGGAATACTGACCTTGCCATATATGAGTTTGCTCCTGGCGCCCAAAAAACAAAAGACAAGGCGATCCACACAGCAATTGGTTTTACAAGTGATTACATTCCTACTAATAGTAGGCACCGTCAGCCTGTAATTACTCAAGATAATAGTTCACCATTTTACAATGAAAGATGGATGATTCGTTGTAATAATGGTCATATAAATTCTTCATACAAAGAAAGGCCAGAAATAGATGAGTGCCCGGAATGTGGTTCATTCCTAAGCTATCCTGAAAATATATTTCAGGTAAAATCTCCAGCCGCTTATCGTACAAACTTATCTAATGGAAAGGATTCCAAAGAGATTTCTGACTTAACCCTTTCAAGACCTCCAATACTTGCGGAAAATAGTGATGAATCGACTCAAGAGAGTCCCTTTATTGGGAACAACTTTAACGCAAGTATAGCTGATAGAGATGTAACATGGCGTATAAATACAAATAATGACCATTTATTTAGAGGTAAGCAAATAAGAGCCGGCAATGTTTTCCCGTTTAATCGAAGTCAATGGTTTAATTTCAATAATCAATGGATTCTGGAAGATTATTTTAGCCAGTTTGAAGAGAATGGATACAGGTTCTCCCCAAATGATAATCAAGAAGATTTTGAGGTAATAGCTCTTGGTGCTAATAAGAATACGGAAATTTTAAGAATTCACCCGACCCATATTTCACCTGCCCTTACCCTGAATATGTTTGACCAGGCGTCATCTTTGAATTATGCTGGAATAAGGTCAGCATTCTACTCCGCAGCATTCCTGTTGCAGAGGGTAATCGCAGACAAACTTGATGTGGATCCGGTAGAGATAGAGATAGCAGACATACGTAAGGTATCTTTGGAAAATGGCAGGGATACAGCTGAAATAATCCTGACTGACGAACTTCCTAATGGCTCAGGGTTTGTCCGGCATTTATTCAATAATATTAATGAGATCATCCAGGAAGCAATAACACCACAAAAAGGAATAACACCACAAAAAGGTATAACCTATTTAGGCAATATTCATTCTGAATCACACCTGCAAGCCTGTAAAGATGCTTGTTATGATTGCCTGAAGGTATTCAGGAATATGAATTATCATGGCTTGCTTGATTGGCGGTTAGGTATTGCATTGATGCGAGTACTGGCAAACAAGGATTATCTTGCAGGAGCTGATGGTCATTTCAAAAGATTTCTTGAATTGGAAGGGTGGCCTGAAGATACTATAAGGCTCCGGGACAGTTTTGCAGAAAGTTTTGAATTTGATGTATTGGAGGAATTCGAATTACCTGCGGTTCTGGTCTCCAAAACCAGGACATACTATGTAATCATCATTCACCCATTTTGGAATTGCAAAATCAATGAAAATGGAATACCAGATGTTCCTGATAACACTTGGTTAGCCGAACGAGTATTTGAGATTTACCAAGAGGCACAGGAAAATAATGGAGTAATACGGTTCATGGATACTTTTAATCTTCACAAAAGACCGGGTTGGTGCTATCAAAAATTGTTTACTGAATGATGAAGGAATTAACGACCATACTAAAACCCCTTAAACGGATTTCTCCAAGCCGGTACACTGCTATAAATAATTGTCCATACAGGGTAGTCCTTGCTAATTCGTATTCCTCCCCTTTATTACCCTATCCGCCCGCAAGGCATTTAGGGAACGTTATACATGAAAGTATCCGGCTTATTGTAACAGGTAAAATAGGAACAAATGTGGAGTTCGATGAGGAATGGAACCGTTTACTGGTAAAGGAAGAAAAAGCCCTTGATGATATGGGGTTCGGGTTTTTTACTCCATTGAGTGAAAATGTACCTGGTTATACTATCAAAAAAATGCAAGTAAAATCCCGGCTCAAAAGCCGGATTAAAGCGGAAGCATGGGAAGAAAGAAAGACAGATACCAGT
>CAZNGA010000141.1:0-2799 GCA_964572485.1 uncultured Chitinophagales bacterium | reverse complement strand
AAGTGGCTCACTTTTCACGACCGAAAATGGCTCACTTTTAAACGACCATTGACACACATAGCCTAACGGCGTGGAGATCGCTTTAACAATCCTGATTGGGGGGTGACTTTTTGCATTTGAACAGGAAGATATGAGTAGGGGCAGAGAAGGGGGGGAGATGCCTCTTTATTTGTCCTATGGTCTCAGATACGACGAAAACGAGGACTATTCTATTGCTTATCGTACTGCTTGATGCTCGTGTCAATGCTCTTTTTGATGGTATTTTTGACATATGTAAGTTAGAATTGAGTATGCAATATACAATTGAATTTAAGCCAAGGGCATTGAAAGATTGTAAAAAGATTTCAAAAATGCAATTAAAAAACATTTTTAACTTAGCACCATGCACGGTAAATTTTGCAAAAGAGGACTCGATAAACTTTTGAGATTCTCCTCTTTTTGGAATAGGGGATTGTGTTCACTCTATTTTGTGTGCTAGATATTGAAATATGGCATCCTATCAGACTGAAATATTTTTGTACCTGCAATAATAATTCGCTGATCAGACATGCTTTTTGCTTTCAAAGAGAAAGGTGGGGATTGTCTTTTTAAATAGTGTTTTAATAACAAATGCTGCAAGCATTATTTCTCAGTTGGGGAGTCCGCAAGTATTTCTAAAAAGTTGAGCATCATAGCTAGATTCCAAACCAATTTACCAGCACTGATTTTAATTTAATAAAAGATGGATCTGTGCAACGATGAAGACTAACACGTTCAGCAAGTTCTTGAAATAAAGAGGGAGACTTTGGCTTTCTGACATTCCTTAGAGTAGCTTCTAATGCCTCTTTTGGTCTTCCTGGTTTACTTTCATGCTCATCCAAAAAATTTGCAGGAGATTTTAACCATGAACGTAATGATGGTTGAATCCCGGCCCACCCGAGGATCTCGTCAACTTCCGGTGAATCACTCCAAATCCACATCTCTAATTCTGGGCTTATTACAATTACACTCGATCTATTTGCCCAACCATTAAAAGAAAGATTCGCTTCTAGTTCAGCTTCGATATCAATACGAGACTGATGTTCAGTTCCACATCCTTCATGGTCAAAAATTACAATCGCATATAAGAATTGTCTAATATGTGGCCGTAAAACATCTGCACAGTACTTTCTACATCCTGCATCTTTATGTACATAACGGAATTTTTCATAGGTTATATCCCTGATTCCTAATGCATGAGTGCGATTATTCAATAATCCATCAAACACAGCCTCATAATCGCGATCAGGTAAAAGGATTATAAGATCATTTTGAATCATTGACGGCATAGATAATTATCCTAGGATACCACTTGCAAATAATACATAAAAATCGGGATTGCCGGACCATTCTTTTAATTTAGGGTGATTATCTCCGGATACAATATCTGTTGCCCCCAATTCATTTTTTGCAAAACATAAAATACTATTTACACTTTTTTGATTGATCATGCCTAGAAGAACAGGGGAATGAGTAGCAACGAGTATTTGAGCATCGTATACAGATGAGAGGGATTGGAAGAATGTTTCAATTGCTTGAGGATGAATTCCATTTTCAGGTTCTTCGATGAGATAAACACCTTTAAAATCTGTTAAATATGCTGGCAGTGTTAGCGCTAGCAACCTTAATGTGCCATCAGATAATACCCATGATGGAAGTTCTAAACCGCCTTTGTATTTAACCAATAAATAACGATGTTTATCATCAGGACGCTCCACTGTTCTAATATCTTCAAGGTCGTTTAAAGCTGTTTGTAAGTGTTTTATCCAGTTTTTAAATAGACTTTCAGATTTTTCCTTCAATTCATTTATTACCCAAGGAATATTTGATCCATCAGGATTGAAGCGTCCTCCCAAGCCTGGTGGGCTGGCTTCACGCATCAAAAGACTATTTAAAACGAATTTTTGAACACCATTTGTAAGGAATTCTTTTAGCCATGTTGATACGGGAAAACTTTTCTCGTCTGCAGGTAGATTGCCTAAAGCAGATCTTTTTGGAGATTGTTTAAATGATGGATTATACCCTTTTGGGGTCTCTGCATAATAGCTATCATTGCCACCTATGATTTTACTTACTACTAATTTTTGTATCTTTTTTGATTGCCGCTTCGGAAATAAAATAGTATCAGGTGTATTTTCAATTATTTGTGGGAATAGTAGTCTTTGAGGTTTTGTGAAATTATCACTACTTTTTAACCAAATTCTTTCTGCTTTTATTCCAAAGCCCTCATTATTTATATTAATATTAATTGCAATCTCGTATCTTATACGATCAAATTCTGTATTTGAGAGCAATGAACTTAGCTTTTTTGGAAATAAAACTTCTATGGCCAGTTCAAATTCATTACCCTGTTTAAACCATATTAGATCTTGCGGATTGTTTGTTCTTTTTCTAATTACACTGTCTAAATCACTAGAAATTAATTCTCCTAAAAAAGTAATTACATCAAGAAATGTTGTTTTTCCTGAAGCATTAGGCCCTACAAGTAAATGAAACGGTTCGAGTTTTTGATCAATATATTTCAAACTACGATAATTTAATGCCTGTATTCTTATTATCATTTTAGCCTCATTTGAGCAGCTTGATTGTGATAAATATTATGAAATTAAACTCAAATAAAATCAAATAAATTTCCACAATTGCACAATTCTAGTGTAAATGAGTTATCCACAGCCTGTGCACAATCCTAAGTAGCTGATAATACAGGAGATACTATATGTGGGAATATTGTGTCGCATAAGGGTTATTATGTCAACTAATTATAATAAAAAAAATATTATG
>CAZNGA010000140.1:0-2850 GCA_964572485.1 uncultured Chitinophagales bacterium | reverse complement strand
ATTATTGACAAAGCTAATTTTTTTTAAAACAACTATAAATTATTTGCATACAAACATTTCAACACTTAGCTGTCAATTGTACAAAATTCGCATTAAAACAATTATCTTTGGTAGAACAAGTGAAAAAGTATTGATCATGAAAAAGCTCTTAATAGTAACTGTTGCATGCCTTCTATTGATGCAACATCGTGGAAATTGCCAAAACCTCAACTTTAAGTCGCTGGTGAAGACTTTTAGCAGTTCCCTCAACAAATACGCACCCTCGAAATCAATTGAGTCTCTTATTATTACCAGTGATGAGATCGATGAAGTAGAAAAGATATTAAAGGTTGTGGATCCGCAGATCTCAATATCCACATTGCTGATGCTCAACATTCACCTGAACCGATCTATGCAGACGGCTAAGAAAAGATGGGACAACCATACCACCCAATTAAAAAGCAGTGGAACAAAATACAAATTGTCCGGCTACGAGAACTATAAAGTCTCAGACCCTTCCTTTGGCGCTACCGGGAGAGCCAATATCTATCATATGGTGAGGATGGAGTTTGCAAATAAGGTGAATGAAAAAAGGGTGAAGGTGAAGTTAACTGTCATCAATATTGGGGGCATACTAAAGATCGCTGATCTGGAATTCATTACTATTTCAAGTCCGGGATTTACCAATGCAGATCCGCTTACAAAGTACTTCCTCGAATCCTTGAATGAACAGCGCTCCTTTGAGGATGCTACCATCCTATTCGCAACTGAGCAGGATATTGACTCTATCGCTGTATTCATAAGAACCAATGATGCCTACCAGGGGGAAAAGACCATCGAAGAACTTAAGAAGGAATTGAAGGATATGAACACCTATCTAAAGGCGACTTGGTCTTCCCACTTAAATAAGATAGTGGCGAATAACCTCGTCTTGAAGTATAAAGGTTTTGAACAGCAGTTGGGGACTGATGATATCATCAACTACAGGAATATTGGCATCTTTTGTCAGGACAAGACCACAATGAAAATAGAGTTGGTGAAATTTGCTGCTATTGAGATCAACGGGACCCTCAAAGTGGTTCAGCTAGATTGGATATATCCTTTTAGGATGTAACACCGCCATATATGCCATTTATCGATTTACATGATATTGAAGAAAAAGAGATCGTCAAGGGTTGCAGGGTAAGATTTGTGCATACCGAAGAAATGACCATTTCTTTTTGGAATATTGATAGCGGAAGTGAAGTTCCGGATCACACCCATCCCAATGTGCAGGTAAGCAAAATTATAGAAGGAGAACTTGAGCTTACCATTGGAAGTGAGACGCAGGTGCTATCTCCGGGCAAAATAGCTGTGATCCCGTCGAATGTGAGCCACCGTGCCGTAGCGCTAACCGATTGCAGGGTGATCGATACTTTTTATCCTGTTAGAGAGGACTATATGAACCTTTGAAATTGTGGAATTAATTCCATAACTTAGTTGTAAGAGGCATGAATGATCACATAAAATCACCACTATGAAAAAGTTAAATTTCCTTCTCGCACTATTCATTATTCATTTGTCCGCATTTCCCCAAACAAAAAAGGTATTCATGGAAGAGATGACCACTGCTCGTTGTGGTTTTTGCCCTAAAGCTTCCTTTGACCTGGAATGGTTTTCAGATTCGACGCCAAACACCATCACTGTCGCCCATCATGCCGGGTTTGGTGTTGATGCTATGACTGCTGCTGTCAGCATCGATTATGCCGGTGCATTTAATCCCGGTGGTGCCCCCTCTATGACCATTGACCGAATACACTTTGCTGGAGAAGCAAAAGTGGGTTTCTTTATGAACCCTTTTGCCTGGGATGATTCTACAATATTAATTTTAGACAATACGACAGCGAAATTATCTGTTTCCATTACTAATTCATGGAATGACTCGACCAGAGAAATATCCGGTACTATTGATGTAGATTGCCACAGCAAGATCGACTCAGGAGATCTAAGGATACATCTCTTTATTGTGGAAGACAGTGTAGTGGGTGATACCGGGAACTTTGATTACGACCAAAAAAATTATATCACTACTGATCCTAAATATCCTGAACTGTTTGGGAAGCCCAATCCAATTCCTGGGTTCATTCACCGCCATGTGGTGCGTGATGCGGTTTTGGGTAGTTGGGGATTGGATAGTATAATTTCCACCCAACCGGATTCCGGAGATTCATTTAGTACCAATTTTAGTTACTTTTTACCGGGTAAATATGATTCTATAAAAGGCGAAGAGGTACTGCCTTCACGCATCAACCTCGTAGCATTTGTTTCCTATTATAATGCTGACCCACTTAAAAGGCAAATCCTCAATGCTGAAGAATCGAAATTAACCATCATTCCCGATTCAATACCGGATACCACAGGTACTTTTGCCGGTTCATTCAGTGAACCTACTTTGCAGAGGTTGCGCATTTATCCCAATCCTGCTTTTGATTTTACAACCATCGACTTTACAATCGGTCAAAAAGCAGCTACTGATATCTCTATTTTTACTCTGTTGGGAGAAAAAGTACTTACCCTATCATCAGAGATACGAACATCAGGAAACTATACTGCTTATTTAAATACTTCTCAGTTCCTTCCGGGTCCTTATTTTGTAGTGATGAGGACGAAAGATTCTGTTTTGATAAAACGGCTGTTCGTGGAATAATACAAAATTTATTGGACAGTGGATTCATTGCTTGCCCCACCTATTATTCCCTCTTAGAAAGGGAACCGGGGATTTAGTACTGTTGCAAATTAGAAAATGAAATTGCATTGAATATCGCATATCGATCAACGCCCGCCTGACTGACGAAGTCGGGCAGGCCCGCCTGACTGACGAAGTCGGGCAGG
>CAZNGA010000139.1:0-3024 GCA_964572485.1 uncultured Chitinophagales bacterium | reverse complement strand
CATTCTAACCAAACTGAACTACCGGACCATACAATAATTAAGCGACTGCAAATATATGATTTCTCGTTGAAAGTTGTACTACAAACTTTAGGGAAATAGCAAGATCACTATATGAGTGGATCTTTATTTTAAGGAGTAAATATTTCTTGTTGCTCAACCTTCTCAAGCGCTTGTAACAGCTAACGCAACCTATTGCTTCTTAAATGTTGCGATCGATAAAAAGTTGTTTTTTAGTCCCATTTTTTATCAATTATTTGTAATATTGCTGCTTATCAAAAGGATAATTCATATGAATTATTTAGATTTTGAGGAACCGATCGCTGAATTACAGGAGAAACTTGATAAAGCCCTGGAACTGGGAGAGGAAGGGGATGTTGATGTTAGCGCTACTGTCAATGAGCTCAGGAAGAAGATAAAAGCGCAACAAAAGAAGATATATGACAACCTCACCGGTTGGCAGAAGGTCCAGTTATCCCGCCATCCGGACCGGCCTTACTCTCTATTCTATATAGAGCAATTGTGTAAGCCATTTGTTGAACTCCACGGCGATCGTATCATTCATGATGATAAAGCTATTGTTGGTGGATTTGGAAATATGGATGGCAAAACGGTCATGTTCATTGGCCATCAGAAAGGGATCAATACTAAAATGAGGCAGTATCGTAATTTTGGTATGGCTAATCCGGAAGGGTATCGAAAGGCACTGAGATTGATGAAGCTTGCTGAAAAATTCAACAAACCAATAGTCACACTTATTGATACACCCGGTGCTTATCCCGGTTTAGAAGCTGAGGAAAGAGGTCAGGCAGAAGCCATTGCCAGAAACCTTTATGAGATGACCACTTTAAAGGTGCCTGTTATCTGTATAGTCATTGGTGAAGGGGCATCAGGAGGTGCCTTAGGAATTGGAGTAGGGGATAAAGTATTTATGATGGAAAATACCTGGTACTCGGTAATATCCCCTGAGTCATGCTCCTCGATCCTGTGGCGGAGTTGGGAGAAAAAGGAGGAAGCCGCAGAAGCTCTGAAATTGACATCTAATCATATGTTAGAGTTCAAACTGATAGATGGTATCATAAAAGAGCCAATGGGGGGTGCACACACCTATCCGATTGAAATGGCCAAGATATTGAAGCGCCATATTAAAAAGGAACTGGACGAGTTACTAGAATTAGATCCCCTTGCCAGAGTTAATAACAGGATCAATAAATTCGGTTCAATGGGAATATTTAGCGAAAATGGCAGGGTGTCGAAAAAGACCATTAAGAAAACAAAGGAGCGCCAAAAGACTACACAAAAGCCAACTGCAAACAAGAATACTAAAGGAAACGCAGCATCTTCCCCTAAGAAATAATGAGTTGGTTAAAGCGTATTCGATCATCAGTTCACAAGTTCTTTCTAAATAGAAAGCTCACAGGTTTTATATACAAAAGAGAGACTGTTAACCTTAATGATGCTAATTTGATCGGCATATTATTCAATGCAAGCTATCCGCAAAATATTAGCATTGTAAACGAATATGCCAGCTATTTAAGAGATCTTGGCAAAAAGACAGAAGTATTGGGATTTTTTAAAAGTTCAAAGGATAAGAGTAAAAAGTATTTCCCCTTTTTTACCAACAAAGAGCTAAATTGGTATTTGAAACCTGGTGGAAAAAGTGTGTCTCAATTCATCAAGCAGGATTATGATCTATTGATCAATGCCACCATTGAGGAGTGCCTTCCCCTGGAGTATCTCGCAGCAACCTCAAAGGCCAAGTATAGGATAGGCCATTATAATCCATATAAAACATCCTGCTATGATCTGATGATATCACTTCAATCAAATTCATCATTAAAATATTATTTAGAGCAAGTTGATCATTATTTAAAAATGATAAGAAATGGAAACTAAATTTAAAGGGACAGGAGTAGCCATTGTCACTCCTTTCCATGAAGATGGGAAAGTTAATTTCAACAGTTTACAGAAATTGATCGAGCATTTGATAGGGAACAAGATAAATTATATAGTCTCTATGGGTACCACTGGTGAATCGGTTACCTTATCAAAGGAGGAGAAGAAAGAAATCCTCAAGTTTACAGTAGAGAAGGTACAAAAGAGAGTGCCAATTGTTGTTGGTATCGGGGGGAACAATACTGCTGAGATCGTTAAGTCAATTGATGGAAGTGACTTAAATGGCGTTGATGCAATATTATCCGTAAGTCCTTATTACAACAAGCCGACCCAGGAAGGGATATTTCAGCATTATAAAACAATTGCCACTAATGCACCCTTACCCATTATTATCTATAATGTACCGGGAAGAACAAGCTCCAATATTTTAGCGGCGACAACATTAAGGATGGCGCATGAGATTGACAATATCCTTGGGGTAAAGGAAGCATCCGGAGATCTTGTCCAATGCATGGAGATCGTGAGGGATAGGCCTCAGGGATTTATGGTAATATCAGGAGATGACGCCCTCACTTTGCCAATGATCGGTTTTGGAATGGATGGTGTGATCTCAGTGGTAGCAAATGCTTTTCCCCGTGAATTCTCTGATATGGTGCAAAGCGCATTGAATAGAGAATTCAAAGAGGCGCAAAAACTGCATTTTAGTTTATTGGAAATTATGGATCTTTTATTTGCAGAAGGTAATCCTGGAGGAGTAAAGGCAGCATTGAAAATTATTGGGATCTGTGATCATGAAGTAAGGCAGCCTCTAGTGAAGGTAAGCGACGATCTATATCAAAAGATCGAGGAAGCGATACAAAAACGATGAGCAATAGAAAGAGATTTGAAGATGGAAGGATCTAATAGATGTAGCACTTTGAGGATGGCTAAATTTTGTGCTTTCTTTGGTTGATATCTTTTCTTAATTCCTGGGCAAATAATTTAACTTCCTGCATTGCTTTTCTTACCCTGGTCCCTTCGGTCTTACTGTTCTTCTCATAGAATTTAACAGCATCAGTTTCGGTGTGCTCAATAACTTTTTCCTGTTTTCCGCACTTTTGATTAATTGGTTCTGAAAACCTTGATATTATT
>CAZNGA010000138.1:0-3245 GCA_964572485.1 uncultured Chitinophagales bacterium | reverse complement strand
GATGAGTTTCATCCAATACTCTTCACGGGCAAATTTTTCAAGCGCTTCTCGATTGGTAAATAACTCCTCCTTATCCAATTTAACTTCGCTTATTTTTTCTCGAAAGATCTCATTTTTATCATTCAACTCCTTTAGCTCCAAAGTAAGCTGCAACTGTGAGATGATATTATTTCTGTCAAAAAACAACATCCATACCAAGAAAAGAAGTACCGTTACTCCATACTTATTCTTAACCCACGAGGGGACCCTTTGAAATAATTTACGCAAAAGAATATTATTTTATGTCAGGCGAAAATTAGTTCATAATTACACACCTAACAAATTTAGATATGCACACTCAAATAATATGTAGCATTTGGTGGACTTTATGAAAGGTGGTTCACCTTGGCAAATTTAAAATCCTTGCCAGGGTATCTTGCTTTATTGCCAAGGGCCTCTTCTATCCTCAACAATTGATTATACTTCGCGATCCTATCGGATCGGCACAATGAGCCGGTTTTTATTTGTCCGGTACTCCAACCGACTGCCAGATCAGCGATGGAGGCATCCTCTGTCTCTCCTGAGCGGTGGCTTATAACACAACTGTAATCATTTGCTACAGCAAGGTTGATCGTGTTCAATGTTTCCGTTAAGGTTCCGATCTGGTTGATCTTGATGAGAATAGAATTCGTGATGCCCTCATCAATGCCTCTTTGCAATCGCTTTTGATCGGTTACAAAAAGATCATCGCCTACCAATTGAATCTGTTCGCCAAGTTGAGAGGTCATCAACTTCCAACCATCCCAATCATCTTCTGCCAATCCATCTTCAATAGAAATAATAGGATATTTGGCTATCCATCCTGCCCAATAATCGACCATTTCAGCTGGGGTCAATTTCTCTCCGGAAGATTTTTTCAGGTGGTAAACTCCCTCATTCATATCATAGAACTCAGATGCAGCAGGGTCCAGAGCGATATACACATCCTCCCCCGGCCGGTAGCCGGCAGATTTTATCGCTTGCAGAATTGTTTCAATCGCTTCATCATTGGATTGGATCTCCGGTGCAAAACCGCCTTCATCTCCAACGTTGGTAGAATACCCATTCCCCTTCAGGACCTTTTTGAGGGTATGGAATATTTCAGCACCCATTCTCAATGCATGCGAAAAATTATCTGCCCCCACAGGCATGACCATGAATTCCTGAAAGTCGATTCGATTATCAGCATGGGCACCGCCATTCATTATATTCATCATTGGGATCGGCAGGGTCACTGCGCTATCTCCCCCAATATATTGATACAAAGGTAGATTCTTCTCTAAAGCTGCTGCTTTTGATACCCCTAATGATACCGATAAAATTGCATTGGCCCCCAGATTAGATTTGTTCTCTGTTCCGTCCAGATCGATCATTGCCTGATCGATAGATGCTTGGTCAAACACACTTTTTCCTACCACCAATGAGGATAATGCATCATTCACATTGGCAATGGCCGTTAGAACGCCTTTTCCTCCATACACTGTGGTATCACCATCTCTCAACTCTACAGCTTCATGAGAGCCGGTAGATGCCCCTGAGGGAACTGCACCACGGCCCACCTTATCATTGTCAGTAGTTACTTCAGTTTCCAATGTTGGGTTACCTCTTGAATCAAGAATCTGGCGTGCCCAAATTTTCTTAATTGTGCTCATAAAATTATCATTTTGAATATTATAATTGTCCTTTACATTTTAGCAAGTAAGAAAGCCGGAATTTAGGAAATTACCTTGCTAAGTTTAGTTGCTTTTACCGTACTTTCTTTCGATCTGCTCCTTATCATTTCAATGAATGCATCAAATAAATACCTGGAATCATGAGGCCCGGCGGCAGCTTCAGGGTGGTATTGAACTGAAAATGCATCTTTATCAATTATTTTGATTCCTTCAATTGTTTGATCATTGAGGTTGACATGTGTCACTTTTATTCTATCATCCTTATTAACCAATTCAACATCAACACCAAAACCATGATTTTGGGAAGTCACCTCACATTTCTTTGTATCCAAACGTAATACCGGATGATTCAATCCCCTGTGGCCATGGTGCAGTTTATAAGTGGTCGCTCCATTGGCGATTGCTAATATTTGGTGCCCAAGGCAAATACCAAAGATGGGGATCTCACTATTCAATATATCTTTGACAGCCTCTACTGCATATGGCATAGAAGCAGGATCACCTGGTCCATTTGAAATAAAATATCCATCTGGTGCCCACTCTTGCATCTCAGCGAAAGTAGTCTTGGCAGGAAAAACCTGCAGGTAACATCCTCTTTGTGCAAAACATCTAAGAATATTTCTCTTTACACCAAGATCTAAAATGGCAACTTTATAATGTCCATCGCTATTTCCAAAAAAATAGGGCTTCTTGGTAGACACTTTTGAAGCCAATTCCAGCCCCTCCATTGATGGAGTTTTTTGAAGCAATTTATGCAGCGCATCCGTGTCAAGAACTTCAGAGGAGATAACTGCGTTCATGGCTCCCTTATCTCTAATATGCCGAACGAGCGCTCGGGTGTCGACATCTGATATTCCAATGATACCATTGTCGATCAGATAATCCTGAATAGGGTCTTCTGCTCTCTCTCTTGAAAATAAGTTTGTAAACTTCTTGGTCACCAATCCGGAGATCTTAACGGAATCTGACTCTATCTCATCGGGGTGTGTCCCATAATTTCCAATATGTGCATTGGTCATCACCAACAGTTGGCCAAAGTAGGATGGGTCGGTAAATACTTCCTGATAGCCGGTCATACCGGTATTAAAACAAATTTCACCGGTAGTGGTTCCTATTTTTCCACAAGATCTCCCATGAAATACGGTTCCATCTTCAAGAAGTAGTATGGCAGGGACATTGTCAAAATCACTCATATGAGAACCGTCCGATATTTCTGAATTATAAAAACTTTTCCAAAGGTAGGATTTTTATAAAAATAATGAGAACAGAAAATAAGAGAAGTTATTAACACCTAAAAAAAAAGGGATAAATAATAAATATTCATCCCTTTCAAATTATGCTTTAGTAGTATCTATTCTTTTTCCTTATCCTTTTCTTCATCTTTCTTCTCATCCTTAGGAGCTTCCGCTTTAGGCTCTTCTTTCTTCTCTTCTTCCTTCTTCTCCTCTTCCTTTGGCGCTTCTGCTTTTGGTTCCTCAGCCTTAGGAGCTTCTGCTTTGGGCTCTTCTTTCTTCTCTTCTTCCTTCTTCTCCTCTTCCTTTGGCGCTTCTGCTT
>CAZNGA010000137.1:0-3399 GCA_964572485.1 uncultured Chitinophagales bacterium | reverse complement strand
AGGTATAGTAAGTCTAAATATTGTCATATCATCCTCTGCTAAGACTGTCATTTTCACCTGGCTATATGACAAGTCATAATAGAACAAAAAAAGCGGGATAGTTAGCAATAATTTTATCATCTTAAACATACCTTTATTATTTGAATCCGTCGTTTGAACTGCCCTATCATTAGGATTGACAGTGAGGTTTGTCGGCTTCATTGTCCTGTTAGACAATTTCAACGACACGTTGTAGGTTAATACTCTTCATGGTAGATTTCACCACCTTTTCCAACATAATATCTCTTTTCATCCCTCTCAACTTTGAATATCTTTCTACCATAAAGGCTGATATAATTGTACTCGACTGGTAACAATTCATTTCCCAAGGAATCTACTAAACCTGTCTTATCATTGATGTTAACATGAAGATACGGCCAATATCTACTAACAGAATCGTATCTAAATGGAGTTAATTGCTTGCCACTTCTGTCAAAAAGCGCTATTAAATCATTTTGCTGGACCTCAAGAAGGCTGGAATAATTCATCCATAGATCATCATATAAAAAATCTAGTATTTGTTCTCCTTTTTGATTGAAAGCACCCCATTTACCCCCCTGTTGGACAACAGCAATCCCATGTAAACTCCAAGGATATGCGTCCTCAAACATCAATGGTACTATTTCCACCCCATCTTCATTGATATATCCATATTTTCCTTCTCTTGAAACCATTGCCAATCCACCTTCAAAATGTTCAGCATCGTTATAATTAATTGGTGTAATTCTCTTGCTGTTTCTATTATAATACCCCCATTTCTTACCTTTCTCCACAACAATTGGAACTCTTCCCCATTGATTAGAATGGATATTATCATATTGAACTGGTACTATCTCTCTTCCGAACTGGTCGAATACTCCACGTTTTTCATTTAATTTAGCCTCACAAATACCATCCACAAATTCATCAATATCATCATATATAATCGGAATTATTTCCTGGCCATCTTTATCAATATAACCTTTCTTATCATTGATTCCGACTCTCGCTAAGCATATGTCTTCATTGGTCTCATCAAAAGCAGCTGCATAATCATACTTGAAAGGAATCTGAAGATTGTTCCATTTGTCTACAAATCCCCATTTGCCATTTAGAAACACAGCAGCTAGCCCATGGTTAAATCTTCTGGTACTATCATAAATTGCAGGTACAAATTCCACACCTTGGTCATCGATAAATCCATATTTACCATTGAACTTTACCTTTACCATTTCTTTATCGTCGTAACGAGATGAGTAAAGTATATGATCTAAATATACGTCTGGTGAAAAATCATATTTTATCTCCGTGATTTCTTCTCCTTCTTCACTATTAACAAATCCACATTTTTCACCAACCCATACTAATACAATCCTTTCATTTAAAAATAGAACCCCATCGTATTTTATCGGACTTAGCTTTTTGCTTTTGACATTGTAGACACCTACCTTATTCTTATGTTCTACTGAGATAATTTCTTCAAGTAAATTATTATGCAAATTGACAGATATCGAATCATAATTTGGTGGAATGATAACGTTACCAGATGAATCAATTAGCCCATCATTCCAATTTAAACGAATTCTGTAATATCTCTCTGATTGGGAATGCACACTTAATGGAATCGATATTATATTATCGTACATTAAAGGAGTTAGTTCTTTTCCATCTGACAAATTCAACAACCCACAATTTCTATTTATGAATACTTTGGCTCTGTTTCTGCCTATGCTTTGTACATCATCATATCTGAAAGGTATTATCATGTTTTTCTCTTTATCGCAAAAACCCCATTTTTCATTCTTGTGAATGGGAATCAAGAGTTCGCCATTACCTTTAGCAAATACCTCTCTTGCGGATTCAGATCCAGATATATAGAATGCATTGAGGATTAAAAAAAGTGTTATAACAATATTTCTCATTCCAACATCACCATCTTACGAGTGGAAATAAATTCTCCTGCATCTATACGGTAGAGGTAAACACCTGAAGAGACTTGTTGTCCTTTATCATTCCTACCACCCCAATGAACTTGATAGCTCCCTGGTTTCTTTTCCTGATCGACCAATTTTCTCATCAAACGACCACGGATGTCATAGATGTTAATCTTCACTGGCATGGACCCATTCCCTTCTGGGATGTCATAACTGATCGTTGTCGAGGGATTAAAAGGGTTCGGATAGTTTTGTGAGAGGGAGAAGATCTTGGGTAATGAAGGTATAGAATATGGATCATCGTTAATACCCACGCTCACATCAACCAGAAAACTAAACACAGAATCAGGTGCATTAGGAGGATCATAAGAGATATTACCCATCTTGTCTTCTGCTTTGATGTAGTAATCAACTGTCATTCCTGAGGACTGTGCAGGGATTCTCTCACGATATAAAAAACCACCACAATCCAGCATTGGTATCTCTGTAAAATCAGCATCATTAATTTCGCTCATGGATCTGTAAAAGAGCGATACTTTTAACTCCCCGATCACTACACTGATATTATCCCATACTGTAGTAGTAATAAGATAAGGATCTGTTGTATCTCCTGTATCTGGATGTTGATAGGTTCTTGGGATAGTGGGAGGGAAGGAATCAGGAGTGCTGATATTAATGAAAAGTCGGTTCTGTTCACCATCAGGGTACTCCCCTTTATTGATTACAATTAAATCCAAATCCCTATCACCATCAACATCACCCAGTTCAATATCACTTGTTCCTAAAGAACTATCTGGAAGTCTTTGCTGAGTTCCATCAGTGAAATGCGGAAGATGTCAATAACTTTGAGACACATTTGATTTGAGTTTAGTGTAGATCCTCCTGTTCGTCTTCTTTTTCAGGCGGTGGGTTGATCCAAACCGCTTCCGGTAATTTCATGGGTTCAGGTACCCCTCGTACGAACCGCTCCGGATGCTTTTCACACGCTTTCTTTAGCACCTCCTTCCTCCTGGAGAGGATCCTACCGGCTTTTCCATAGTGCACCGATGCCGGCGTCAGCCATCCGATCCCGCTATGATAATGTTCTTCATTGTACCACTGGAAAAACGGCCGGCAGAAGAGCATTGAATCTTCCTGGCTGCCGAATCGCCCGGGGAACTCCGGCCGATACTTAAGTGTTTTGAACTGCGCCTCCGAGTATGGGTTGTCGTTTGAGACGTGCGGTCGACTGTGGCTATGGACGATACCAAGATCGGCCATCAATTGCACGGTCGTCTTTGCCTTCATTGGACTACCCCGGTCTGCGTGGATCGTCAACTGATCTTCCTCGATCCCCTGCCTCTGGCAGCACTCGGTGATGAAACGTTTGGCCAGTAAGGCCGTTTGTCGTCCTGCCACCAGCCAACCCACCACATAGCGACTGAAGATGTCGAGCATCACGTACAGG
>CAZNGA010000136.1:0-3417 GCA_964572485.1 uncultured Chitinophagales bacterium | reverse complement strand
GTGGTTGAAACGGCCCATCATAAGATATGATGCCGGCATCATTAGGCGGAGGTGCGAATTCATCGGCTCCAATATCAGGGGTAACTACATTTCTAACTTCGTTATCCATATCCACAGTGACCCCTGCAGAGGGTATAGCTGCACCATTCAAGAGCGGATTGGTAACATGCAGGTCGATATCAGAGATAAAAAATGGATCGGCGACTATGGAGTTGGCATCCTGGTTGGTAGAGTCTTTCCATTCCGTAAAAGTAGTGATCAGGTTCCCTCCGAAATAGCCGAAATTTGATGCGGTATAATAATAGCAATTATAGTCCAAGGTATCCACTACACCGGCAGATAAACTCATGATATCCGAATTCGTTGCAAACAGGTTATTCATGATGGTGTGTCCCGAACCTCCTATGAATCCTATTGGACGGGAAGGAGTACTATAGTACATATTAATGCTATTATTATGGAATTTGATATAAGTACTTGAGTTGAGGATCACTCCTGTTGCTGCTCCTGTGCCTCCCATAGATATTACATTATTAGCAGCCAGGATCATTGAAGAAATACTTCCATTACAAGAAGTCAGAAAAAAACCTCCGTTTACATCGCCATTTATGATCACAGTATTGTTCAGTATACGGGTTCCATTGTTGCAATCGCTCAGGTAGAAACCATAAAAAGAGGCTTGCACCACGTTTGAGTTGAGTGAATTATTGTTGAAGAGCAAAGAATCCTGGTAATAAACAAATGCTCCGCCATACCTGGTACCCTCAAAAGTATTTCCGGTGATTTCGGTTCCCGATTCCAGTTTACCACCACTTTTACCAAACCATACGATCTGATAACCGCCACCATAGAAAAGGTTGTTGGAGATAATATTTGCTGTATCATGGCTTCCATTGGGCGAATACAATGGAGTATAATTATAGCTTGACATACCGTTAGAGTCGGCCAGGAAGAAGTTATTAAGCCAGCGGTTGTGATGCGCACCTGAATCTACCAAAAAGATCCCTGCATCACCGCTTTGCGGCCCTTTGAAGGTCATTTGCTTGAAGGTGATATAGTCTGCTCCGTTCATGAATACCACATAATTGGTATCCCAGGGGTTGCTTGTTTGCTGTAGGATTACCAAAGTACTATCGCCGCCTTCAGATTGGAAGGTGATGGTATTCACGGCAGAGACTCCCGCGATCTGTGGGATTACCAGTCGCTCCAAATAGGTACCGGCGCGAACATTGAAGGCAACAGCTCCAGAGATACCCACTGCTTTAAGTGAATCAATACCTTTCGTAAAATTGGTAAAATCGGGTGAAGCACCGCCTATAGTATAGGTTCCGGCAAGCTGGGCTGATCCTGCAAATGGAGCTATGCTAACAGCAAATATTAATATCCAGGTTCTCATTATCATTGGGGTTTATATCAGATAATAGTCATAGAGCCATCTAAGATAGGGAATTCGGGTAAAAATTTAAGGAGAGAATAGGTGTTACGTGAATTTGAGGGGATATGGTGAGTTTGTCATTTGCTCCAATACTCATCTTAGGGTGTCTTGAAACAGCATCCGGACAAAAAAAGAGAGAAAGGAAGAAGGAAGGGAAAAAGAAGTTTGTGTATCAGTAAAACCAACTGATCTTAAAGTCTTTTCCTGATTGCTTCCTAACATTGTTTAGTACAAGTGAGCGCTTTTATATGTCAAGTAATTAATGCAAGATGCTTGACAAATATATATTGATGTCGTCAACATATTTGAAAAACGTGTTGGTGTTTTATGGTTAGGCCAACATATATAATCCTTGTAAGTGTGTGTTTTATCGCTTCATTAAACTTTTACTATAAATATCCTTAGTAAAAGTTTGGTATTTACTTTTAACTACAATTATTTATGATTAAATTTGGGGGCAACCTTAATTTGACATGGATATAAACAAATTTAAAGCAGGGAAATTGGTCAGCCAGGGTTGGTATAAAAGTTTCCAGCCCGAATTGATCAATCGTGACTGGAACGTTAGTACCCCAAAGCTGAACAGCTTGATGGAAACAGCCAATCTGAAATTGGGTGCATTGGATGCTTATTCGCAATTAGTGCCTGATGTAGATACATATATACGTATGCACATCATTAAAGAAGCGACTACTTCCAGTCGTATAGAAGGCACCAGAACCAATATTGAGGATGCGGTGATGAAGAAATGCGAAGTAAGCCCCGAAAAACGGGATGACTGGCAGGAAGTAAATAACTACATCAAAGCAATGAACTATGCTTTAAAGGAACTGCATAAATTACCCATATCCGGACGTTTATTAAAACAAACCCATGCTATACTCCTGCAAGGAGCACGAGGTAAACAAAAAATGCCCGGGGAATACCGAACAAGCCAAAACTGGATTGGAGGAGCTGCCATTAATGATGCCGTTTATGTACCTCCTGTACATACGACCTTGCCTGATATGATGAGCGACCTGGAAAAGTTCCTGAATGATGAATTGATTTCAACTCCTCATCTTATACGTATAGCCATGGCACACTACCAGTTTGAAACGATTCACCCGTTTCTCGATGGCAATGGCAGGTTAGGAAGACTGTTGATCACATTGTACCTGGTAAGCAAGAATATTCTTAAGCTCCCCACACTCTATCTTTCTGATTTCTTTGAAAGGAACCGACAGCTCTATTATGACAATCTAAGGAAAGTATCTGATAAGAATGACATGATACAATGGTTAAAGTTCTTCCTGGTGGCCATCATCGAAACATCAGACAAGGCATCATCCACCTTCCAGAAAATCATTAAACTAAGGGAAGACATAGAAAGGAAGCGACTACCTTCAATGGGAAGAAGGCACAAGATAGGTGCCGGCCTTTTACTGTATTTATATAAAAAACCCATCCTAACAGTTGCAGATGTTACGAAGTCACTTGAAGTGACTAAGCCAACGGCAAACACATTGGTAAAAGAGTTTCAGAAAGCAAAGATCTTAAAAGAGAAAACCGGATACAGCAGGAACAGGGTGTTCTATTTTGATGAATACTTGAAATTATTTAGTTAAAAGACAGGATGCATTTAGAAACGAGTACTGATTGGGTATGAACTACTCCGCAGCAAGCTGTGAGGTATATAAACCATTGATCCCGATACACTTCGATATCGGGATTTCTGCCTGTCGTCAGACTGTAATTCAACTTTTGATTTTTATTAATTTTTTGACCAATGGAGATCCATATTATTTGGATTGCATCATGTCTATAAAAGAGTTAGGAAATAAATATTTTAGCATTCACATTAAAATTTTATTAATTTTTAATATATTCGCTATATAGTATTTGATCGATATATGTAAGCTCTAATCTAAAAAAATGCTGGATAAACATATGGGCATCTCTAATAACCATCTTCTACTGCAAACTATTCCTATGACCTACAA
>CAZNGA010000135.1:0-3593 GCA_964572485.1 uncultured Chitinophagales bacterium | reverse complement strand
ATTTATGTGCATGTTACGCTCGCAAGTTTAGATAACTCGTAAAGTCGGGCTAGGTGTTCTTAATTGATAACCAACATTGCTATTCCTATTAGCTTTTATCACGTAAGTTCCCTCAGCATAGAACTCAAGAATATCACCCGCATCATTTGTGAATCGAGACCAGTTATAAAACAGTTCACCCTGCCAACCTCGGAAAATTGTTGTTACTGAATGCTCTCCATAAACCGGATATAGCGTATCACATACAAAGGTTGTGGCAAGAAACTTAGTGAATTTCTTATTCCCAATTGTCCCGATATCTGGCAATACTTGTTTCATTTTGGTAATTCTTTCCCTTCGAAATCGAAATCCAGAAGTTCTTCTTCGCCTAGTGTTCTTAATAGTTTATCACTAACTTCTTCATCGAAGTATAGTAAATCACATATCAAAAAAGAACAAGCTAATTCATTGGCATTCAGTCTTTGATTTTTCATTACAAGGTCACCAGTTCTGATATCGATACCCACAATATGGAACCGAAAACCTTTTAGGTAAACCCAAAGCAATTTGATATAAAGTAGCTTGACATCGGGTTCTGTGAAATCATGAATTTCATAGACCTCTTTTAGCGTAAGCGTCTTATTTTCAGTAAAAACGCAAGGACTGTTTACGAAAATAGAGTCTCCGGTTCGCTTAAACCATGATTGGATTCCGATGTCAGGTTTTTTATCTGGATTTGTTTCTTCTGGGTTCATTTGCTTTCTCTTTCATATAAATACTCATGTACATTGAAAGAGGTAGGGGTATAACCAAACACCATGAAATCCCCAGACAATGGTATTAAGTAAGAAAGGCATAAGGACATTCATACCACCAACAGTATTACAAGTAGATTACATATCCAATTCTTCTAAGTAAGCAGATTGTTATCAGCTATAGCAGTAATATTGTTCATATACTCTCTTGCCACCGTATCTGGGGGCACTCTCCCCCCCCGACCCCCTCCCCCTATATAGCGGGGGTACTACATCTGCATCTGCTCTTAGAGGTGCTTAAAACCGTTTTCCTGACCCGCTATGTTTTTTACTTAAAAATCCTGACAAAAAAATTCCTGTATATATATCGGAAAACTCAGAAAATTCCCGGAAAAAATTCTGTTGAAAAAAACAAATATTTTGAGACAGATATTCTCAGTGTCTTCTGTTGGGTGTCAGGGTTCGACTCGTCCTGTGTCCTGAACCATATCCAGTATCAGATTTAATATCAGGTAAGCACAGATTCATCTGAATGAGAGGTATCCGAATAAGGGGCATTGCATAGTTGGTTCGAGAGATGTTGTGTCCTGAATTTGATCCCCATTTTTGCTAATTTCCCAATCAGGTATTTATTAGCTTAATATATGTAGTGGCATCCAATTAAGAGAGAAGGTTCCGAATTTTATCATTTATTTCATTATTACAGATTTCCCTATATTTGAATTTGGCCCTTAAATGAAAATATGAAAGCAGGCGACTTCCTGACACGCACTTGGTTGATTTCACTTCTGCTTACAATACCATTTATCACCTTTCTGCCATTAGATCTCGGAATTTTCAGCGTTAGCCTGGAGAAGACCGATACCGAATGCAGGGAGAACGATATAATCCATTATTACGATCTCGACTATGACGGTAAGGTAGAGCAGATCATCAGCTTTCAGCGTTATCCTGAAATGTTAAACTTTCAGATCTATGATCTGGCCGGAGGGATGTACGACCAGTGGAATTACACCGGTGAGTTCTCTAAAACCGGGAACAGACTTTACTTTGGAGATATCAATGATAACGGATTCGCTGAAGTATTTTGTTTCTCACACAAAGATGATTCGATATACTTGAATTATTTTGAACCATTTGGGAACCATCCAAATGAAGCGCGTTCTTTATTAATTACGGTAATTGAACAAAGACCTGGAATAGAAACCGACTTTAAAATCGAGGGGGTAACATTTACTGATCTTAATTCGGATGGAATTGATGAAATATTATTCATAATTATAGCAGGTTACAGTCTAGAACCAAGGAAGCTGTACGCTTATAATTTTACTAGTCAAAACCTAATCCAAAGTGACAGGGCTGGAT
Source organism: uncultured Chitinophagales bacterium (assembly GCA_964572485.1). GTDB lineage: Bacteria > Bacteroidota > Bacteroidia > Chitinophagales > CAZNGA01 > CAZNGA01. Next base: position 1,494 of record CAZNGA010000135.1, on the reverse strand, counting down.
CAATAATCAGCAGCCCTCAAATTCATGATATTGATCATAATGGTATTCCAGAGATTTTTGGATCGCAAAAGCCAGGCTTGAATATCCCAAAAAACTATAAGATACCTTTCCGAGACAACAGGACCTGGCTAATGGCTTATGATAATAATCTTCAATACCTGTTTCCGCCGGTAGGCTACCCAGAAGGTTTGGCTTACCTCTATGTCAGTTGTTTTGAGAAGGCGGAAGCAAGCTATCTTATGACTTTCTATACACCTTTTCGTGAAGGGACTACTTCTCCAGTTTTGGCGGTCTATGATTCCGGAGGAAAGAATATCCGATCTGATACTTTGGGTTATCTAGAATCAGAATCCAATAATCTTTTACTCCAAATTGGGGAAGAACGATTTCTTATTATTGCTCCTAACGGGAAGTTATATAAGGTCGACACCCAATTAAAAGTGCGTAAACAAATAGATCTGGGATTCTCATTATCTAAGTATGCACATTTGATGGATTTGGATAATAACGGTAAACGAGAGATCATTCTCATCAATAGACAGCTAGACGAAATGATCATATTGTCAAATAACCTGATGCACATTTCCAGATGCAGTGTGAAGGAGACCAGCCTGCCAGGAGAGCCTATTCTAATATCCGGTAACAATATCCGGATACAATCCGGGAAGAATGAATATCAGGTCAAGTATGGACTCAATCAAATTTTTTTTCTGCGCATACCCCTTTACCTAGCCATGTTTAGTGTGTTCTTCACAGTGATCCATTTCAGCAGGAAAGTCAGGGAGAAGAAAATCCAGGAAAAACATGAACTTGATGCCCAGCTCAGGTCTCTTGAGCTTAACGCTTTCAGCAACCAGATGGACCCTCATTTCACCTTCAATGTATTCAACATAGTTGCTTCCCATTTGAAAAAAGGAGACCATGATGTAGCAATGGATACATTTATGAAGTTTGCTGACTTGATCAGAAAGAACCTCGAGTCCTTCGAGGACATTGTAAGACCATTAAGTGAGGAGTTGGGGGTAACAAAGAGTTTTCTTGACATTACCCATTTGCGATATCCAGAGAAAATAAGCTATGAGTTGAATCTGGATGAAAACGTCGATATTTCAACAATTATACCCAAGATGATCCTTCTTACCCATGTGGAAAATTCGATAAAGCATGGGCTGCAACCTAAGAAGGGAAACGGATCCATCTTTGTGGACATCAGGAAAATGGGAAAGGATCTGCAAATTTCAGTAAAGGATGATGGCATTGGGAGAAATGTCATAACTTCGGCACAGCACGGATCCACTGGGATGGGAATTATGATCATTGAGAAGATTATAGTTCACCTTAATATGGATTTGAAAAGGAAGATCAAGCAAAATATTGTGGATTTGGCAACCGAAGAAGGGAATCCCTCAGGTACACAGGTACTAATAACCATCCCATTTGAGTTAAATTCAAAACAATGACCGGAACCGCAATAATCATTGATGATGAAGTTAA
>CAZNGA010000134.1:0-3596 GCA_964572485.1 uncultured Chitinophagales bacterium | reverse complement strand
TTTTGGAAAGTGATCAACCGGTGTTTATCCTTCAGGGATATGCGGGAAGTGGTAAGACTACTCTTTTGAAAGGTGTCATCGACTACTTAAAAGAAATGAAGAAAACATTTGATGTCATGGCGCCCACAGGCAGGGCGGCTAAAATACTGAGGGATAAAACGGGATACGGCCAAACTATCCACAGAACTATATACAATTTTCTAGAATTGCAAACTATCCAAAACAGGGATAATGATGATGATCATTCATTTCACTATGTGTTTCCCATCCGGCAGATTGTTGAAGATGATAAAGTGATGATTATTGATGAAGCTTCCATGGTCTCAAGTAGGGAAGCTAAAAACGAGCTATTCACATTTGGTACTGATATCCTATTAAATGACCTCCTGACATACAGTAGTATTCCGCACTCAGCAAACAAAATCATTTTCGTAGGTGATCTCGCACAGCTTCCACCGGTGGGTGACAATTCCTCAAAGGCATTGATGTCAGAATACTTTGAGGGACTTGGTATAAAAACTCAAAAAATTAGTCTCAAAGAGGTAGTGAGACAAAAGGAAAATACCATCCTTCAAAACGCAACTAAGATAAGGTCATTAATTGGAGTTGAAACCAGAAGTGAACTATCCCTGGATTATGATGAAAGCTGTTTCGTTAAAACCAAGAGTGAAAACATAGCAACTCAATACATTGAAAAATTCCCCTTGCCAGAAATCGGCCAGGGTGTGATTATCGCTTTTAGCAATTCTCAATGCCTTGAATATAACAGGTCAGTGCGAAAGAAAATATTTCCTCAAATTGAGGATGTCACGAGCGGTGATCTGCTAATTATCAATCACAATAATTATCATACTTACGGTGTGGAGCTAATGAACGGTGAAATTGTAAAGGTGATGGAAGTTGATCAAAATGTTATCCCCAGAAAAAACATCCCCGTTTATGAAACCATCAATGGGGAACGAGTCAAAAAACAAGTCAACTTAAATTTCCGAAAGGTAACCATCCGGGTTGAACACCATTCCGAAGAAATTAACTGTCTAATCATCGACTCTTTACTCAATTCTCCTAACCGGGATTTAACGATCTCTGAAATGAAAGCCTTATATGTTGACTTTGTAATGCGTTTTCAAGCTAAGCAAAGTGATAAAGAGAGAAAGGGCTTACCCTTTTTTGAAATTGGTTTAGACGAATTCAAGGAGCAACTTAAATCTGATCCTTATTTTAATGCATTGAGAGTAAATTTTGGATATGCCATCACTTGTCACAAAGCGCAAGGTGGTGAATGGCAAACTACTTTTGTGGACTACTATGGTAGAACGAGCCTTAAAGATGAACCTCTTCGATGGTCTTATACTGCCACAACCCGGGCTGTAGAAAAGTGTTTTGCGGCTAATGCTCCTAATGTTTCTGTTTTTTCTCAATTCAATATTGGTGAGATTCAGCCATTAACAAACATACCAGCTAATGCGCTCGCTCTTGATCACATACCGGTTTCGCCTTATCACACAGAAGGGCAACATAAGGCAAAAAGTCTGAAATACTGGGAGATTAGTGAGAAAATCGAAAACACTCCATTTCAAATAGTTTCTGTAGTCAGTCATGGGGGATTTCAGGAGCGATACACTATTTCTTTTCAGGAAGAACAAGATCAATTTGATGCTCATCATAATGGTGCTGGTATTTTTAATGAGTTTCATGCCGTTCACCCAAGCCGGTATCTCTGGCAGCAAGATGTCCTCGAATTACTGAATCGACCATATCAAATCACGTATAACATTAATTATTTTCCGTCCATTCCTGTTTTAGAAAAACTATTCGGGCTAATGCAGTCAGTATGTGCTAATGAAGAGGTTACCATAACAAATATTGTAGAGAAAGCGAAAGATTACCATGTGATCTACTTTTTGAAAACAGATGCCAAATGTGCTTTAGTGCAATTTTACTTTAATGGTCAAGGTCGACTAACCCGAGCCATGCCTAAGTCAACAGCAGGAAGTGATGATGAAAAATTAAAGAGTCTCATCTCTAAAATCCGTAATTATGTCATTTAAAGAAATAAATGAACTTCGAAAATCCGGTAAACTTGATGAAGCTTTAGAAATGGCAAATCAGGATTTGGAAGCAGAACCGGATAACATTTGGAACAAGCGGGCTGCTGCATGGGTGTATTATGATTATCTCAAAAAGTTTTCTCAGCCCAATTCATTTGATGCCTTCAAGGAAAATCTAACCAAGATTAAAGATTTGCAATTGCCGGAAGATGAAAAAATGGTATTTGATCAGGTTGCATTTAAAGTCGGAAAGCTTGTTTTTGCAATAAATAAGTCTGAACCGGTTGACTATAGAAAAATCAATGAACTTTTTGGAGTAATCAAGGAATTTCATTTCACCAAACCGTCAGAAGCCTATTCTTTCATTTACAAAGCATTTCACAAAGGATACAAGAAATGGTCAAAATATATAGAATTTGCCGATTGGTGGAATTTCGAAAATTTCCGTCCAGAAGATTATTTAAAAGAAGAGTATCAAGACAAAAAATTGTCAATTGCCGAAAAGGCGTACATAGCCTATTCAAAAAAGCTCCTGGAGGGTGAAAGATCGGAACAAGAAACACCTTTGGGCAAAGTATTTGGGAATAAAAAAATAAATAAATCCAAAATCAATGATTTTCTATTAAAACTTGATTCAATCAATGAAAATCATCCCGAATATCAATACCTGCCCTATTTCAAGGCAAAGCTATTATTGGCATTAGGTGATGATGAAAATATCCTTTCTTCCTTTTTGCCTTTTGCCAGGCAGAAAAGAAATGACTTTTGGGTATGGGAAGTAATGGCGGAAATATTTCCGGATGATAAAGAAATTCAGTTTGCATGCTACTGTAAGGCATTAAGCCTGAAAACACCCGAAGACTTTCTGGTTAAGCTCAGACAAACATTTGCAGGTATGCTTGTGGAGAGGCAGATGTACAATGAGGCCAAAACCGAAATCCAAAAAGTAATATCTACTAGAAAAGAGCATGATTGGAAGTTATCAGATCAAATAACCCAATGGACGGAACAGGAATGGTATAAATCGGCCACGTCAAAAGAGGATAATAAAGACCTGTACTTAAAGTATGTGAAGAAGGCAGAAGAAATATTGTTTCAGGGCATCCCGGAAGAAATAATTGCAGTAGAATTCGTGAATGAGAACAGGAACATACTGAATTTTGTAAAAAACAAGCATAAATTCGGATTCTTCAACTATTCCGGTCAATTGGATAAACCACAAATCGGTGACATACTTAAGGTGAGATTCAATGGAGATGGACAAAACAATTTTTACAAAATACTATCGGCTAAGAAAGCTGAACCAAATTTGACATCAGACGCGATTAAGGATTATAAAGGCACATTAAAAGTAATTTCTCCACAGAACTTTGGATTTGTAGATGACGTCTTTATTGGACCAAAACTCATTCAGGACAACAATCTGACAGAGGGACAAACTTTAACTGGAAAAGCGATACTATCATTCAACAAAAAGAAAAATGAATGGGGATGGAAAGCAATAGAAATCAAATAGCCACCGCTTCACAGTCACATACATTGCCA
>CAZNGA010000133.1:0-3659 GCA_964572485.1 uncultured Chitinophagales bacterium | reverse complement strand
CAACGTATATAAGCCATACCCTGAGGGATACGGCTCATATACAAGACCGTTGGGGTGCATTGAAAACGTCTTTTCTAACATTATAATTCAATAAACAAAAAAGCTTTTGATATGAAAACAAATCTAAACTCAGACTTCTATATTATTGGAGGCATTTGCGGTATTTTAGGAACTATAAATTACATTCTTGCTATTATGATTTCGCTTCCATCGGTAGTTAGTTTTCTATTAGCTATTTCATGGCCCATATTTTCTTTAATTTTCGCATACTCGGTCTATAAATACATTGCGATTCATAAACAAAGCATCAAAAACCAACTTGCATTAATTTTTACTTATACAGCTTTTATTCTAGTTAGTATTATGATTTCCATTCAACTGGTGGTAAAATCAGGTTTAGAAGAATCAATAATTAACACATCAGGTTCAGAAAAAGAGACACTATCTCTAATCTTAAGTTCTCTTCGATGGGTAGACTTAGGCGTTGATTTAGCCTGGGATATGTTTCTAGGAATTGCATTAATCCTACTTTCACTTGCAATATGGTCTCATCCAAAGTTTGGAAAATGGTGGAGTATACCATTAGCACTATTAGGAATTGCAGTTATTGTTACAAATCTTTATACTTTCCCTTATCCTCCAGATATGAAAGGATTGTTTGATGTTGGACCTTTAACCGGATCTTTTATAATCATCTTTGGAGGTCGATTGGTTTATTTAGGTGTAAAAATGAAAGAAACGCACCCCAACAAGCGGTATAATTAATATCTTGCTTAATAGATAGTTATGACAACATTTTTCAAATTAGATATTAAGATAATTAATTTAAAATACTTTGTTTGGCCGGTACTAATTATACCGCCAACTGTTAGGCACAGGATTGAAAATCGATGTAAAGCATAACTAACGGTGAAAGTAATCACGAAAAGTTATATCTTTGTTCAAAAAACATGTACGCAAGATACCTCAGAGATAATATTAGGAGAAGAATCGGGTCAGGGAAAGCTATCGTTCTTATTGGTCCCCGACAAGTCGGAAAAACCACTCTTCTTAAGTCCATACTTGAGAATCAAGAGTATTTATTTTTTGATTGTGATGATCCTAAAACCAGAACCTTACTGACAGAACCCAATACACAGGAAATTAGGACTATCCTGAAGAATCATAAGGTTGTCTTTATAGATGAGGCTCAACGTGTGAAGAGAATTGGTCTAACCTTAAAAATAATAACTGATCAGTTCAAAGACGTCCAGTTGTTTGCGAGTGGATCTTCATCATTTGATCTAAGAAATGAACTAAATGAACCTCTAACTGGGCGAAAGTGGGAATATAACCTTTATCCAATATCCTGGGAAGAATATGAAGACCATCATGGGTACTTATTTTCCGAACAGCAATTGGAAAACAGATTGTTGTATGGTTTCTATCCAGATGTATTGAATAATCCCGGAGATGAGGTTAGTATTTTACGTAACCTAGTAAGCAGTTACTTGTATAAGGATATTTTATCTTATTCCAATATTCAAAAACCTGAGGAACTCGACAAACTTGTCCAGGCGTTAGCGCTTCAAGTTGGAAGTGAAGTGAATTATTCGGAGCTAGCACAGCTAGTAAATGTTGATAAAAACACAGTTAGCAAATACATAGACATACTTCAGAAGGGGTTTATAGTATTTAAACTAGGAAGTTTTAGTCGAAATGTTCGAAATGAAATCAAGTTCAATAAGAAGGTCTACTTTTATGATAATGGCATTAGAAATATTGTGATCGGGAATTTTGATCCGTTAGAATTGAGAACCGACAAGGGTGCACTTTGGGAGAACTTTCTAATCTCTGAGCGTATCAAGCAAATAGAGTATAAGCAGAGTTTGGCACGAACCTATTTTTGGCGTACAAAGCAGCAGCAAGAGGTCGATTTTGTTGAAGATGAAGGCGGTAAGATATCTGGTTATGAGTTCAAATGGTCTGAAAGGAAAAGAACAAAACTTCCGAAAACTTTCATCGAATCGTATGGTGCAGAAAGTAAGGTCATAACGCGTAACAACTTTAGGGAGTTTGTAATAATGAAGTAGATCCAGCGCATAACACTAGCTATACTCAACAGCTTTGCCCCAGGCGCAACACAAAGCTGCAGTATATAGCCTGAAAGTTAGATGCAAGCAATAAGAAAGAAAAAACAACAATCGAACGTCAATCAAAATACTTGATAAATGAATCCAAGAATTGAAAGATTAAAAGAAAAGAAATTAATTGGTTACAATCTAAGAATGAGTTTAACCAATAATAAAACAGGTCAACTTTGGGGACAATTCGGACCAAGAATTAAAGAGGTGGAAATGCCCCGATAAACCGGACGGTAAGTTAAGCTACTAAAAAGTAGTAATTTACCATGATGACGACAAAGAGAAAAAAGTACGACAAAGATTACAAGCAAAAAGCAGTAGAACTCTCCTTTGCAAGAGGCAATGCCAAAGAGATTGCCGAAGAATTAGAGATTGAACCTGAGTTGTTATACAGATGGCGACGGGAGTATCAACAATACGAGAAAAACAGTTTTCCCGGCAAGGGCAAGCCCAAAATGACTGACCAGGAACGGGAAATTGCTCGTCTTGAAAGGGAGCTTAGGGATGCTAAGATGGAGCGCGACATCTTAAAAAAGGCAATCAGCATCTTCTCCAAGAGCGATGGCAAATCTACCAGTTTATGAGCGACCACCGAAACAGATTTACTATTGAGAAGATGTGCCATGTATTTAAGGTGAGTAAAAGCAGTTATTATCAGTGGCTAAGCAATGGACCTTCTGAGCGATGGAAGGAGAGTGAGAGCCTGCTGGTTGCTATACTCGATATTTTTGAACACAGTCATGAGACTTACGGTAGTCCAAGGATCACTGAGGAGTTGCGAGCTCAAAATTTAACGGTATCCAGAAAACGGGTTGCTAATATAATGCGAGCAGCTGGAATCCAGGCGAGAAAACGTAAAAAGTTTAAAGCAACTACCGATTCCAAACATAAATTTCCTATTGTCCCCAATGTTCTGGATAGAAAATTCACTGCTACGAGAACTGGTGAAATTTGGGTTTCCGACATAACCTACGTGAAGACGTATAGTGGCTGGATCTATTTGACCGTTATCATTGATCTGTTTGACAGAAAAGTGATCGGTTGGTCAATGAGTAAAAACCTAAGTACTGGTGACACTATTATTCCGGCGTGGTTTATGGCAGTGATCAACCGCCCGATTACGGATGAGCTGATTTTTCATTCAGATCGTGGTGTCCAATATGCTTGTGACGATTTCACTAAAGTCCTTAAGGCAAATAAGCTGATAATCAGAAGCATGAGTAGAAAAGGGAATTGCTGGGATAATGCGGTGGCTGAAAGCTTCTTCAAGACTATCAAAGTTGAATGGATTTATTCAATGAGCTATGTAGATCAGGCCCAAGCCACGCTTTCAATCTTTGAGTGGATTGAAAGCTGGTACAATAAAAGAAGACGGCATTCGGCTTTGGGATATAAAACGATAGACGAGTTTGAGAAAATAAATAGTAATTTTAATAATGCAGCCTAACTTAACTCAGCGTCCAGGTTTTGGTAGCAAGTCCACATTGCTGTTTCAATACCTTGATTGTCTATGGGTTGGAACCATCTGTCATTCAA
>CAZNGA010000132.1:0-3716 GCA_964572485.1 uncultured Chitinophagales bacterium | reverse complement strand
TAAATATTCGTTCCTTACAAGTCCTCCCGATTTATTTCGGGGGGACTTTTTTATTGGTGGGAATTGTCCTACTTAATATCTGTATTATAGTATTCAAGAAGTCAAAACATATATATAGGAATGGTTGGATGGATATAATGTGACCAATAAATATGTTGTTATTAAAGTGTAGATTCCCCGCCAGTTGCTTGAAAAATAATTATTTTTGCAACCGGATTGCATAGATTAACGTATTAAGGAGATGGTTTGCATTATGAATAGAACCTTTATAAGATCATTTGCGATCTCTCTATTGCTGTTATTAAGCATCAGGGAGCAAATTAATTCAGGTCAATTGCCTAGAAATCCTGCAGACCTGCCTTTGATGATCAATGAGTTCATGGCCTTGAATTTTAATGACCGAAAGGATGAGTTTGGTGAGAATAATGATTGGGTAGAGGTCTATAATGGTGGTCAAAAGAAGATCGAGATGGCAGGATTGTTTTTTACAGATGATCTTGCTGATCCTAAAAAATGGAAGATCCCTAAATCAAACCTGGAGTCAACAACTATATCCCCTAATGGTCATCTTTTATTTTGGTTTGATAAGGACCCTGAGCAGGGGCCTCTGCATATTGATTTTAAACTCGCAAAAGAAAAGGGAGTGATAGGCCTATTTGCAGAAGATGGCATTACGTTATTAGATTCTGTCAGCTACAAAACTCAAATAAAGAATGTTTCATTTGGCAGGGTAGGTGACGGACAAGAAAAATGGGGTTTTTTTCCGAAACCATCCTCCGGCAAGCCCAATTCTGATCAATGGATCATTTCAACATCACAGGTACCCACTTTTTCTCACGAAAGTGGATTTTATACTGAACCAATAACCCTTACGATTTCGTGCAAAGGAGTTACCCGTATCTTTTATTCAGATAATGGGGACGATCCTTTTGATAATAATAAAATGCTCTATACTGAACCTATTGAAATAAAGGAGACAATGGTTATAAGAGTTGTGGTCTTTGATCCCGGTGCGATACCTTCAAAGTCCATTACCAAAACCTATTTTATCAATGAGCAAATTACCATACCTGTTGTATCATTAACCTCAGATACCAGGAATCTTTGGAACAAAAAAGTAGGTATCTATAATGAAAAGAACGAAGAAGAGATTTGGGAACGTCCCGCCTATTTTGAGTACTTCAACGCCAAAGGCGAGCAGGAGATCTCCATGGAGATTGGAGTGAAACTTTTTGGAAGATTTAGCAGGAGGAGTAAGAAAAAATCATTTACACTAGTGCCTAGAAGCAAATATGGGGATGATATGATACATTATAAGTTCTTTGATGACAAGGACATAGACACCTTTAAAGGAATTATCATTAGAGCGGATGCCAGTTATGGGATCGATATAGATGAAAGCAGTAAATATATGGTGGGTGCCAGGATAAAGAATGAGTTGATCTATGAGATCAATAAGGAGTTAGGATCAAAAGTAGATATGCAGGCCTACCAACCTGCCATACTATTTTTGAATGGAAAATATTGGGGATTATATACGATCATGGAGCGAAAGGGGGTGGATTTTATCAGAAGTAATTTTGCGGTGAAGGGGCCATTGGATATTATTAATCCATACGATAGGTATAGAGATCCTTCATTTGTAATCAAGCGAGGAGATGGCAACCATTATAAGTCAATGATGAAATTTATTAAACACAATAACCTTAATGATACTGCTGCTTATGAGAGAGTAATGAAAATGATCGACCTTGAGAATTTTATTGATTGCTGGATATATGAGGTGTATATGAGCAAGGGCGATTGTAATACCAATACTAGAATGTGGCGTCCAAAGACCATGGAAGGCAAGTGGAGGTGTATGAGCTTTGATCAGGATCATTGGAAGAAATATAGGATGAATATGTTTGACCGGCTTACCGATAGTAAGCGGGGAAGAAATGCAATATTAAGAGAATTGTTTAAAAGTGACAGGTTCACATATACATTCATAAACAGACTTGCAGATTGTATGAATACGGTGTTGCTGCCTGGAAACGTAAAAAGATTGATCGATGAGATTGATGCTAAAATTGCAGTGGAAAGGCGTAGAGACCGTGAGAGGTGGAAGGAACAGGTAAAATATGCAAAAGGAGGAGAGCAGGTTTCTTGGATAAAATATTTTGCTGAAAGGAGACCCAGTTATTTGAAAGATGATGTTGTGGAGTGGTTTGAATTGGATGGTAGATTTGAGCTTTTTATAGACGTAAAGCCAATGGGTAAAGGAAGAATTGTTGTTAATACACTATATCTGGAAACTTTTCCCTGGAGTGGTGTCTATTATCAGAATATCCCAATTAGTATTTCTGCTATCCCAGCTGAAGGTTATGTGTTTGACAGTTGGTCAGCAGCAAATACCTCGTCTATGCCATTAAGAAATGCACCGATAATCAGCACTAACAAAGGAGATGTTTCATTGATCGATAGATTGCCAGATACCCAATTTTTCGACTTGAATTTTGAAGGTAATAAATATGCAATACAGGCAAATTTTAGGAAGAAATAATTGCTTCAAAAGGTACCACTGAATTCGGGTTATTCAATGGCAGAATTATCGCTATACTCCTCAAAGGAATACTCATCCTCCGGAGTTTCATAATAAAAGACCCTAACCCTTGCAGTATCCCTCATAAAATCAACTCTCCCTATAATCACCCTGTGGATATCAAGGCCAAGTCTTTTTCTGAGATCTTCAATAAGAAATTGGCGATTTTCCGGTTTAATGAGTTCTATCTTTTCGTAGTTGATCGTTTTTCTGGATTCGTGTTTTAACAGCCATAATTTTTCTAAACCAAACGTAACTGCAACGATAGCTAGATTGGTATATAGGAGTTCAATGTAGCTGATCTTTTTATTTGCCAAAGCATTGATGACAGAAACCCCAATTACAATAAAAAGATAGGTCATCTCTTTGATGGGCACAGGATCGGTACGGTATCTTATGATGCCAAAGATCGCAAATAGACCTAGGGCAAAGCCCAAACTAAGTTTTACATTGGATAAAAGATGGCAGAGAAAGAAGATGATAATGCTAAACAATAGATAAGTAAAAAGGTAATCCTTTCTTTTAACTGCAGGATAATAAATGTATCTAACAATGACAATGGCGATTAGGATATTAAAAACAGATCGCACTAATAGCTGAAAGAAATCTTCACTATTGATCAGTTTGATTCCAAAATATCTTATCACCAGAAAAAACTCTTGAAAAAATTCCATAGGTATGAAGGTTTGTCAATAATTCTTTAAGTTACTATTATAGTTTATAATAGCCAGATGTGTAAAGGTAAGCATTCTATAAATGAAATTCAATGGGGGCGAAATGAATTGGTTGGCTGGAGGGTTGGAGGTGTAATATGATGTGAACTAGGCTGGGATCTAATAATTTGGAAACTTAGTTTTCCCCTTGGGGGAGCGGGACATCCCAAAATTGGATGTGGGTGTGGGTAAGGTGTGAAAGAAAGAAAGAAAGAAAGAAAAAGAGAGGAAAAACCGGATCAGTATTATTATTTTCCCCTTGGGGGAGCGGGACATCCCAAAATTGGGTGTGGGTGTGAGTGTGGGTAAGGTGTGAAAGAAAGAAAGAAAGAAAAAAAAAGAGAGTAAAAACCGGATCAGTAAAATTATTATTTTCCCCTTGGGGGAGCGGGACATCCCAAAATTGGGTGTGGGTGTGA
>CAZNGA010000131.1:0-3722 GCA_964572485.1 uncultured Chitinophagales bacterium | reverse complement strand
CTCAGTAAATCGAGCTCAAAAGAGCCTCTTCTTGTTTCCGAATGACAGCTTGAACTAGCTTATTCATATCGTCTGTCTCCCGCAGAAATGAGTATCGAGGAACAGCAGTTCATCATAAAATTGGCAATAGAGATTATTCAGAACAATTTCAAGCGTGGGAAGAAGATTGAATCAGCAAAATCTGTAGGAGAACAACTTAAGATTCTTCTGGCTAAAGAAAAAGAAGAGGTGTTTTGTATGCTCTTCCTCGATTCTCAGCATTGTATATTAAGTTTTGACACTCTCTTTCGAGGATCAATAAACCAAGCAAATGTATATCCCAGGGTTATTGTTCGACATGCACTCGAAGTAAATGCGGCTGCGGGGATAATGGTACATAACCATCCAAGCGGCTCAGGAAAACCAAGTCCAGAGGATATTAGACTCACTGAACGTATTAAATCAGCGCTTGATCTTATTGACGTGCGCGCACTCGACCATATTATTGTGAGTCCGGAAGAAACAATGTCTTTTGCAGAGGAAGGATTGATGCCAAGTTAGGTTGATTTTTGAAGGGGGCATATCTTTCCTAGGGGGTGTCTCTGGAGCTGCAAATGTAAATGCTAATATTGGTTGTGATTATTGATTGTGGACATCTTAAATGATTATGCGTGATCAAGATCATGCTAACCTTACTGCCATGTGGTGACAGAGTGCAGTAAGTACATTTTTTAATCAAACTTTTAATCACTATATATACGTGAGATAAGCATATACATTAAGTAATTGATGATTATTAACACCTGAATTGTACTACTACACTAAGCCAATAAAAGTAAGGACTATTCCCTTACTTTTATTTTTGAAAATCTTGTTGGTTCGAAGTGAATATCACACTCAATGCGTGGAATTCATAGGTATTTAATGGCAGCCAATTCATCTAAACTAGTATAGCCCCATTCGTCGCACCAAGGTTCAGATACAAGACCTTCAACATATCAGAAGAAAGTTCTTTCATCTGTTGAATATTCTGTGATATACCAGGTAGCGGACCCTGCGATATCAAATAGCTTAGCGACAACAAGAGGATCACTTTCATCCATTTGTGATGCAAAATTATAGCCCTTGGTTCTTTTTTCTACTTCTTCGTAGATGTTTTGTAATGCGATTGGCATAGTCAAAATAATTATGATATAAAAGTCGGTGAGTACCGACAAGACCAAGACACACCGTTTAAAAAACAGTTGTCAAAGAACCGTTCGCTTGCGCGGTTATTGACATCTGATTGACGGTGTAGGATGGGCTGGCGAGTTACTCATGACTTTCATTTGATTTTTTGACACAATCCGTAGAATACAAGCAGTAGATAACCCCTAATAGTTTTTCATGAGAGCCAAGGAAGCGAAAACCATTTCGATTGCAGATTACCTTGCCACAGAGGGTTTTAAACCAGCCAAGGTGAGAAAAAACGGGAACGAACTTTGGTATTGTTCCCCTATTCGAGCTGGTGATTCATCCCCTTCATTTAAAGTAGATGTCCCACTCAATCTATGGTATGACGCTGGGCTTGATATCGGTGGCACCACTATAGACATAGTTATGCAGTTGAGGAATGTATCCATTAAAGAATCACTCTCTATTTTGGAAACTACTGGCCTGCCTACGCAGTTTTTCCACACACCCAGGCTAAATCAAGAAACTCAGAACAAAACGTCTGCTGGTGAAAAAGAAAAATTAGAAGGGGGCCTGGAAATCATTAGTACCGCGCCAATTCGCTCCCCTTCTCTGCTCCAGTATTTAGACAGCCGATGTATCGATCATGATATCGCCGGTCGTTTTCTAAAAGAGGTACGATACCGTCCAAGAGAAAAGTTAGCTGAGTTTTATGCTCTTGGTTGGCCGAGTGGCGAAGGTTTTGATATTCGCTCATCCACTTTTAAAGGTTTTGCCGGCCAAGGCAAAGATATTTCACGTGTTGGGTTAGCCGATGGAAAAAGCCTATCTATCTTTGAGGGTTTCTTCGATTTTCTCGCATTTTTGACCTACTACAACATATCAGATTTCCAGAATTCAGCTATTATGATGAATTCAACCGCTTTAAGAAAAAGAGTGCTCAAAGAAATTGAGCTGTATGAGTTTAAGAAAATATACCTCTTCCTGGACAACGATCAATCTGGAGAAGATTGTAAGCATTTCTTCGAACTTGCCTGCGAAGGTATTGAAATAGTCGATAAATCCAATTTGTATTTAGGTTATAAGGATTTCAATGAGATGCTCATAAAAACAAAAAAATAACACAAAATCTCGGAACATAAATTCTGCTATGTAGATTCATTAAAATCTTTTTTGTATGAGGCGCCACGGAACTTCTATAAAGTGTGTTAACGGCAAAATAAATACCCTAAAAACATGATATCCATTTATATATCCAAGCCTCTTTTCTTTTTCATTGCAAAGGCTGGTCAATTTACAGTCTTTATTCCTTTTCTGTTTTCTGAGGTATAGATATAAGTAGAAGAATATATCTATTGAAATAATTCTCTGAATAAAATCATTAAACTCAGCTTTTCTAAATTATAGTTATTTTGTATTCTGTAATTTTGACTCAGAATTGTTTGTTCTTTGATATAGGTAATAGATATAGAGATATAGCTAAAGGATATAGATAGGCAATATTCTTTCCTAACTTTTCCGCTTTAGCATCAAAACCCTAAAATCTGGAGTTCACCCAGAACTGACTAGTTTGATCCGTGTAGCTCACTCAGAACTAACTAAATATAGATTTTTGAATTTAAGGTTTACCCAGAACTGACTAGTTTTTACACAATAGGTTTCAAGTTTTTAACGAAACTCACCCAGAACTGACTAAGTTTTCAACAATTCCGTATTGGCACTACTTATTCCCATCCTATTTGAATGCCTAGCTCACCCAGAACTGACTAGTTTTGGGACTATTTTTCTCTAACTCACCCAGAACTGACTAATTTTCTATGCGTGGCTCACCCAGAACTGACTAGTGATTTGAGCCGGGATTCGCCTTTTCAAATTCTTTCAGGTCATTCTGAAACTGTTCATAATCATGGCGGGTTGGATATTGATCTCGCATCGGTTTGATAACCGCTTTTCCATCTTTGGTGACTCTGTGTTCTGTTAAATTTTTGTGATGCACATTGGCGCGGAACTGGTCGTCCTGAAATGCTTTCGTTGGATATACTGTAACTTTGTAGTCGCTTAAAACTCTGCGGTTAGTTTCAGGGTTTATCGCGTATTGCCTATCAGCCTCAGATTTTTCAATCATGTATTCACAATCAGTCAGCGCTTCATCTATCTTTTTTATGTTGGTGGTAATTAAATCCTCCTGCAAGGCTCATTCATTGATGAGTGTGGAAAGTAAGAAATGATATCCTTTGATGGCATCAGCTTGTTGGAAACGATAGCTCAATCTCAAAAACAATGTACGTCCAAAACTAGTTTTCACCTGCATAAAATGGTTGTAGTTGAAGGTTCGCCAGTCCATCGCCAGAATACGTTTTGAGATGAGCTTGTTAAATGAGATATACAACTCTGAATGCAGTGGATTTTTTCGGTCCTGCTTGATGGTTAAATCAATTGGAGAAAAGAAACTATTGATATCGTATGCCTTGCTTATTTCTCATGATAGCTCGTACCTGAGACCAGCTAGAACAGAAATAGCATCCTTAATTTGCTCGTAGCTGTAGTTTTTACCCATACGTTTGAGTTCT
>CAZNGA010000130.1:0-3733 GCA_964572485.1 uncultured Chitinophagales bacterium | reverse complement strand
CAATGAAGAATTGTTTGCACTTCCAGCCCTAAAGGATATTAAGATGGTCATTTATCTTGACCCTGAAATCGATATCAACAATATAACTGATGTGGTTTGGCGATTTTCTAATAATGTAGATCCTTTGCGAGATAGTTTTATCATTAAAAGAGAAAATGGAGCATCAACTTCACACATTGGTATTGATGGAACCAGAAAAACTAAAGAAATAGATGGTTTCCAGAGAGATTGGCCCAACATTGTTGTAATGGATGATGAGACTATTAAAAAGGTGGATGAAAAATGGACCAAACTAGGATTAGGGTCATTGATCAAATCTCCTTCACTAAAGTATAGAGATCAATTGTTAGGGACTGGGGCTATTGCAATGAAAAAGTAGAAAATAACATTCAACTTAGATCATATCTTTGAAAATGGCAGGTCATTTATTTTTTTTAACCCCCGGGGGAGTGCAACATCCCCCCGCAACAAATTATTACTTTTTGCTGAGAAAAGAAGAAACAGTTTTCACGAAAAAGTTACACGCAATGGTATTATTTTTTTGCGAAAAAATCATCAAGCTATTTAGCCATTTGACTATTCCACTTCATTTAAATTACTATCTCCAAAACCAAACATTATAATTCCCTATTCGTTATTAATATCTTTAGATATGAAAAGTAATATTTACCTTATCATAACATTTGGCTTATTTATTGCAGGAATAGGTTGTGAAGAGTCCAACTTTTTGAAAAAAAGCGAGAATGAAAGTCAAGTTAGTAAGCGTGGCGATGATGAAAGTCATAATGAAGGGCAAAATTGTATGAATTGCCATTATACTGAAGGGAAAGGCAACGGATGGTACACTATTGCAGGCACTCTTTATGCTGACTCCCTTGGCAGTAGTGTGAACCCAAATGGGACCATCAGACTTTTTACAGGCCCAAGCGGTACTGGAAAATTAATATTATCCATTGAAGTCGATGCAAGAGGGAATTTTTACACAACAGATCCTGTTGATTTCAGTAATGGCCTATATCCATCGGTGATTAACACAAGCGGTATATCATTATACTATGATACCCCCATTTCAATAGGACAATGTAATTTATGTCACAGCACGATTCAAAGTAAACTTTGGATCTTCTAAAATCAATGATCAATGATAAAAATTAGTTTCTCTTTATTTATAATGATTTCCTTAAATAGTAGTTTACTTCAACCACAAGGTGAGTCAGTAAAACAATTGTGGCTTTTAAATATTGATGAAGCAAAAAAGCAATCTGCTGCTACGAATAAACCCATTCTTGTGTCCTTTTCCGGGTCGGATTGGTGTGCTCCATGCATGCGATTAGCTAGAGATCTTTTTGAGACACAAGCGTTTTATGATCTTGCCAAAGAGCATTTCATACTTTTGAAACTAGATTTTCCTGCCAAGAAAAAAAACAAACTCTCCTCATCCCAAGCCAAGCACAATGAAACACTTGCAGAGATGTATAATAAGAAAGGGAGTTTCCCATTGGTGATCATCATTGATAAAAATGGGGCTATCATTGGAACAATGCAGCATCCAAAGAAGACCACAAAAGAATATATCTTAAATCTCAAAGGGCTGATAAAATGACCATTCATAGAAATCCCTTCTTCAACCTATTGCTCCTTTCACTGATATGTTGTATGCAAGCAGGAGGTGCTATTTATTCTAAAGATACCCTGCTCATGGGCTCTGACTTCTCTGTTACAGCAATGGCAGAAGAGGATGGCCTTGCTAAAAAAGCTGTGACTGCTGCCATTCAAGAAATGATACGGATAGAGGAGATGATCTCCTCATGGGATAAACGTTCAGAGACCCATAGGATCAATATGAATGCCGGAATACAACCCGTAAAAGTTAGTAAAGAGTTATTTGACCTGATCTATCGCTCCAATAAAGTAGCTATAATTACGGATGGTGTTTTTGACATCTCTTTTTCCTCTATAGGTAAACTTTGGAAATACGATGGCACCATGAAAGAATTACCTACTGAAGCTGAAATAAGTAACTCAGTGGCAATGATCAACTATAAAGACATTATTCTCGATGCTAAAAACACAAGCGTATTTCTGAGAAATGAAGGAATGAAGATAGGTTTTGGAGCTATTGGAAAAGGATATGCTGCAAATAAAGCCAAAGCTGTTATGGTAGAAATGGGGATCAAAAATGGTATTGTAAATGCTGGAGGTGACCTATTGTGTTGGGGCCACAATCAGGAAAAGAAAGATTGGAAGATCGGAATAGCGGACCCCCAGAATAAAGGAGCAATTAATTCATGGTTGAACATAAGCAATATGGCAGTTGTCACCTCAGGCAATTATGAGCGATATGTTGAGATCAACGGTATAAGATATGGCCATATTATTGATCCAAAAACAGGGTATCCTGCCCAGGGGACTAAGAGTGTGACAATAATTTGCCCTGACGCAGAACTTGCAGACGCTTTGGCAACTGCTGTTTTCATACTTGGAGAAATTAATGGGCTTGCTCTAGTGAACCAATTAAAAGAGGTGGAGTGTATCATAATCACTGATAAAGATGAAATGATCTTTTCAAAGAACCTTACATTAAAATACTACCAATGATCGCTAGGAAAGGAATTCGTGTTTTTTGCATTCTTCTGATACTTCTTTCTATGAACGCTTGCGTTTCTGTAAAAGAATACCAGAAAATGTATATCAACAATAAGGATATGGAGCTTTCTGATAAGAAGATCGAGAAATTCGAGATCTCATTTCAATCCTATAGAGAAGGTGTATCTGGTGCCAATCATGGTAAAAGTGGGGGGGGCTGCGGATGCAACTAAAATACCAATTTGTATGGTTACTTATGTTATTTCCAGCACTTGTAAGTGCCCAGGAGATTCAGACTATTAACGAAAAGACGTCATCTGAAACAATAGCTGAAAGAACTGATTCATCAAATGAGAATATTCCCCTGGAAGCTATTGAGATCTCTTTTTTAGGCAGTTATTATCAGCAGGATGGCGACCACTCTCCTGTTACCGGTGGAGTAGGCACAGAAAAGTTAAATTGCAAGGCCCCATCTATAGTTGTCAATATTCCGATCGATTCTTCAACTAGATTTACGCTAGATGGTGGAGTAGACATGTATTCGTCAGCGTCCAGCGATAACATTGACAACCCTTTTGTCATGGCTGACCACATTTCATCTGCATCAAAAAGTGATACCAGGGTTCATGCCATCATTGGCTTAACAAAGAAAACTACTTCCAAAAGAAGGACCAACGAATATAACATCGGGTTTTCAAAGGAACATGATGTATTCTCCTTTTCAGGGGGATTCGGGTGGGCTAAAACCACGAAGGACAACAACAGGCAACTCCTTATTTCAGGGAATATATATTATGATTTGTGGAAGAGGATCTATCCTATAGAACATAGGAATGGAACAATAGAACATCTGTCAAACAATTCCAGAAAGACCCTGAACCTATCCATCTCGTATTCAGCGGTTATAAACAAACGATTGCAGGGATCAATTACCACTGAGCTGGTCTACCAAACAGGATTAATATCTACCCCTTTTCACAGAGTATACATTGGAAAACCTGAAAAACTGATCAATTATCTGGATAGCGAAATTGAAAGACTTCCAAATACAAGGGTAAAATTTCCCATTGGCTTCAGGCTAAATTATTATGCTTCAGACCTATTTATCCTGAGGAGCTTCTACAGGCAATACTTTGATAATTTTGGC
>CAZNGA010000129.1:0-3936 GCA_964572485.1 uncultured Chitinophagales bacterium | reverse complement strand
CAGAACCTCTTCTTCCAATTGATGAACTTCTCATCTATCTTCTTCATGAAAAAATTTATCGCCTTTCAAAGCACTATAAGGGAATTATAAGAGATAGATTTCATAAAGAACCAAAATTCAGAAAACAGCTTACCAGATGGTTTATTGAACAACAGTGGCATTTCACCGGCCAGGATGGTGACTTTGAAAAAGCCGCCAGGCAGACTGGCTATCTTTTAACAAATAAAATCTTGTTCTACCAGGTGCTAAAGTCAAAGCAGACTATTCTACCCTCTCTGACCATTCCTGATGACCTTGTTGTCGGGGGACAGCTTCAGAAATTACTCCAATTCTATTTTGACACGGTTATACAACGAATAGATTATGAGACTATCTACTCAACTGATTTCATAGATGAGATTGCCTTTCCAGAGCACAAAGAAATTGTTGACGATATTAAAGAAATCGTTGAGATTTTAAAAAGGTATGACTTTTCAAAAATTGGTTTTGACACTATTGGCAGAATCTTTGAGAGACTTATTCCATCCGAAGAGAGGCATAACCTTGGACAGTATTTCACAAGTGCCGATGTTGTGGACATTATCCTGAGATTTTGTCACAGAAAAGATTCAGATAAAGTGATTGATCCCTCCTGTGGTGCAGGAACTTTTCTCGTCAGGGCTTATCAGCACAAAAAATTAATGAATAACACAATGTCGCACCAGGATATTCTTGAAACTCTGTGGGGTGTTGATATTGCCAAATTCCCCGCACATCTTTCCATGATCAATCTGGCCATTAACGATTTGGGGGTCTTAAAAAATTATCCAAATATCGCCCAAAATGATTTCTTTGATCTCATGGCAGACCAGGAAGGATTCCATCTGCCGGAAAAGTGGAGAAAAATTATCACTAAAACCTTAGGCAAAGAGATACGAGAGATCACCTATCCACGCTGGTATGACTGTATTGTTGGAAACCCTCCTTACACTAGACAGGAGGAAATGTCAGAGATTACCGGAAAGATTGGATACAAAGATGAAATGATAAACAAGGCGCTTCATATTGGCAGAAGAAAACTGGCCACAATCTCTAAAAGGGCCGGGATACATGCCTATTTCTTTGTCCACGGCACCAAGTTTCTTAAAAATGGCGGGAGGTTTGGCTTTATTGTTTCCAATTCATGGATGGATGTTGATTACGGTAAGGGCTTACATGAACTTTTTCTAAACAATTACAAGATCATTGCTATTGTCGAATCCAAAGTGGAAAGGTGGTTTGAAGATGCCGATATTAATACCTGTATCATTATTCTGGAAAAATGTAACGATGGCAGGGAAAGAAATGAAAACCTGGTAAGGTTTGTCTATCTTTCCAAGCGTTTGAGGCACTTCATTCCTCCGGCTCGGGACATCTGGGAAAAACAGAAAGAGCGTATCCACGCAATAGATGATCTTATAAAAACCATCCTTTTTCACGATGAGTTCTACCAGACGGATGACTTCAGAATCTTTCCAAAAAAGCAGAAGGAGTTATGGGAGGAAGGTTTTAATAAAGAGACAGAAGAATATGAAGGGGCAAAATGGGGAAAATATTTAAGAGCGCCGGAAATATTTTTTAAGATATTAGAGAAAGGCAAGAATAAATTAGTGCCCTTGAAGGATGTGGCAGATGTGAGATTTGGAATAAAAACCGGAGCCAACAAGTTTTTCTATTTAACCGAAGAGGAAATTCAGGCCAAAGGAATAGAGAAAGAATTTTGGATGCATAAGGATGAGAAAGGGAATTGGGTGCCAAATTATGTAATAAAATCACCGCGTGAGTGCAAAACTATTGTTGGTAGTCCAAGTAATTTTTAATATCGTGTCCTAATGATTTACAAGGATAAAAAATACTTAAAGGGAAAAAATATTCTGAAATATATCCGGCAAGGAGAACGTAAGGGTTTTCACAAAAGACCCACCTGTGCGAGTAGAAAAAGATGGTATGATCTCGGTCGCCAGAGACTTCCTGATGGTATTTGGTTCAAAGCATTTAATGATAGATTCTTTGCACCTGAGAATACTGAACAATTTTTTTCAAGCGACAGATTTTATGCTCTTTATCTTAAAAATATAACCATTAAAAGCAAGCTATTTCTTTATCTAAATTCTACGTTACCTGTACTAATTGCTGAACTTTTTGGGCGAGTAAATTTAGGTGAAGGTGCTCTTGATAATATGACTTATGAAGCAGCTTCCATGTTTGTGTTAGATGTTAGAAAAGAGTTTATTGAAGATGGTAAGACTTTTAAAGATTTACTGCACCGACCCATAGAAAATATTTTCAAAGAATTGGGAGCAACTAATCCCGAAGAAGTCTATCTTGACAGGGTCAAACCAGACCGTCGTGCTTTAGACAAGATTATAATGGGAGATATACTTGGCCTTTCAGAAGAAGAGCAGCTTGAAGTATATAAAGCGGTAGTTGATTTGGTGAAATCAAGGATTGATAAGGCTAAGAGTGTTAAAAAGAAAGGAAAAACTAAAGAAGGTGTGGATATTGAGCAGGTCTCAAGAGTTATCATGGATAAGATAGGAAAGGAAACTTACCGGAAGTTTTATGAAGAAAAGGTTCTGAGTTGTAAAGAATTAAAAAAAGTTAAACTTTTTTCACCGGCGAAAAGGCCTGTTATCAATGTTGATCTATTTGGATGTGAGATAGTGGCAGGGAAAGAAAGAATTCAATGTATAAACGAAGAAGAAGCAAGGTATCTAAAGGTGTGGCTTGATGCAGGGCTAACAGAGGAGGTTAAAACGCCAACTGATGAAAAATATCTGAAACGTATTCTCCCAGAACTTGAAGAACTACATGCAAATATTTCCAGAATTATTTCTGAACATCTTGAGTCCATTACCAGTCAAAAATTGCGTAACCAAATTATTCATCATTTACAGAGGAAATTGTTTGAGTGGTAAATCGGTGTAAGTCGGGATCCAGACGAAAACAAGGACAGGCTCACATTGGGCTAAATCGGAAACGTGGGCGGAATCGATGATGGTTCGTATTTATGACCAGATGTTATATAAACTTTACGGCCTGACGAAAGGGGAAATCGACATTGTGGAAGAGAGTATGGGAAGGGGATAATCGACTTTGCATTTATGATCGACTGGAATGAATTATTGCGATAGAATATGTAACATTGGTTAATTGTTAATTCTATTCAATACATGTAATATCTGCACACTAAACAAAGGAGAAGGGATCATGGCAAAGAAAAAAGTAAAATATAACAAAACTTCGATAGACCAACTTCCAAATGATAAGCCCGTTTTGTATCGAATTGAAACGGAGACTGGTAATCTCAACTACACAGGGGTAGCCAAACGAGGGCGAGTCCGTGACCGTATTAAAGAACACTTCGGAGAGATACCGGGGGCAAATGTCAATATCGAGCAATTTAGCAGCATCAACGATGCTCGTAATAAAGAAATGAATGTAATAAAGAGAAATCAGCCAAAATACAATGAGCAGGATAAATGAAAATTATAATTTAATTTTTTGTAACTATGAGCTTGAAATCTAAAGATATTTTTCTGGGAGAAGCATCTTGCCTCAAAAACCCGTCCTGAACCTAGAATAGGGGACGCACCTCATTTTATCAGTTTATATCGTAAGGGTATTAGGGGGACATCCTTGACAAATTCGGAAGTCCGGGACGTTGTTGACCCCGGTTAAATAAAAACAAAATCAATTTAACCGGGCCCCGATAGCGGGATCTACGCTATGCTCCGACAGGCTATGTTGAATAATTGTAAGGATAAAGGACGTAAAGGTCTGCACTTTTGACAATAAAAGGGAAAAAATTAGGAGGAATTCCCTTGTTGGCATATTTATCAAGCAGTATATGGGCATCGCTGGCGCAGACGTTGGCCAAGACAGTTAATGTGAATATTCCTCTTGGGTATAGTTGTG
>CAZNGA010000128.1:0-3953 GCA_964572485.1 uncultured Chitinophagales bacterium | reverse complement strand
TGGTAATTATTACCGAACTTTTTTCATATTTTTTGGATATAATCTCAAAAAAATCGTCTGCGCTGTAGGAGGGGAGCTTTTTGAATCCCAGTTCATCGAGTATTAACAGGTCATGCCCAAGGTAGTAATCTACTTTTTGATAATAGCTGTTATCAGCTTTTGCAGCATTGAGGTTATTAAGCATCTCACTAACCTGAGTAAAAAGCACCTTGTATCCCTTCATTAACGCATTTATACCAATAGCTATAGACAGATGCGTTTTACCTGTCCCGGGATTCCCGATAAAAATGATGTTTTTGTGCTCTTTAATGAAGCTGCATGTAAGGCAATCATTTATCGTTTTTTTATTAATTGACGGCTGAAAGGTAAAATCAAAGTCCTCTACAGTCTTATGAGAAGGAAGTTTTGCTTTTCTGTATCGCTTTTTGTAGCTGTTATCCCGGCGGTTATTGTACTCGTCTTCCATCAGAAGTTCCAAAAATTCCACATAAGCCAGTGATTTGTCCTGTGCATAGGATAACCGTTCCTCCAGCGAGTTGTATATCCCGGAAAGCTTGAAGTTTCTGAGCCTCGTTTTAAGCGTATTCATGACCTCTCTCCTCCTCAAAGACGTTAAACTCTACCGGAAGAGCGTATGCACCGTTTTTACAGATATTCTTTACTATCTGATATTTGTACACATTAAAGGCCAATGCTCTTTTGCATGCCAGCTCAACAATGTCTGCGGGATATTTTTTCAACAGTGACAATATACCCTGTACCCGCTTTCCCCAGTCTTTGGGCTGATTTTTTATTATGCCAAAGAATAATTGCTCCGCATTCGGTCCAATCTCAGCCATTTTAACCTGATACTTCTCCTGATTTTCCGTTTCAGAGTATAATTTATACTGCGGATAATGGCTTCTTATCGTGCTAAAACCGCCTCTGCCTTTTAATCTCGCGTGTTCAGCGATAAGATTATGGCAGTAATAGACCTTTAACGTGGTTGCGGTGAGCTCTATTTCCACTTCTTTGCCTATGTACTTGAAAGGAACGGAATAGTAGTTGTATTTTACGTATATGTGGCAGTCATGATATACCTTGCGCGTGGAACTCTCAGGCATGCTGAACATCTTAAAAGGCAATGCTTTAAGAGCACGTTTTTCCTCATTTTCAAATACCTCCTTGGGAACTTTGCGCGTTGTGCCATGTACGCGAGTATTACATTTGTTTTCCTGCCAATTATACATCTGCCGGTCAAGATCGTCTCCACTGCTAAATTTACGCCCCGCAATGAAGTTGCTCTTAATGTATTTTATCCCGGATTCAACTTTGCCCTTATCGTTAGGACGGCGTACCCTGCACGGAATAATCCCAAATCCATAGTAGGAAGCAAAATTCTCATACAACCTCTGATATACAGGCTCATAAAAATTGGCTTTAAGAATAGCAGCTTTAAGATTATCAATCCTTACATATTGGGGAACTCCTTCAAAATACCTGAATGCCTCTTCGTGGCATTCTATGAAGGTTTCTACCCGCTGATTGTAAACTTTCTTGTAAAAATCCTTCCTCGAATAACTCATCTTCATATTGAATGCCCAGGTTTTCCGGAATCTTCCGTCGTTGTCTTTTGTGCGTCCAATATATCCGAAATCAACTTGCGCCTCTTCACCGGGTTCGGTATGTATTCGAATGAAAATATCTTCGCGTTTCTTGATGCCGGCAATATAGTCTTTTACTGCACTGTAGCCGACTTTAACCCCCATGCCCTGCAGTTCCTCGTGTATCCGTACTCCGCTCAGCCCCATCTCCATCAGTTTCAACACCTCTTCCTTGTATGGATCCAAAATACGCCGATGCGGCTTCTTCTCAGGCGGCATGTCCCCTGATTTGATTACTTTGTTTACTGTCTTCCAGTCATGACCCGTCATCCGGGATATCTCTGATTTGTTTAACCCTTTTTTAAACAATGTTCTTATTGTTGTATACATTGCTACTCCTAACATTTTATCACCTCCTGATAAGAAGTAATCTCATCAAAAGGCTAAGTTGGCAACTTAACTACATAATTAACAAAAGAAAATACTACGGCTTACATCTCTTTGCTATGGAAAAATCTCCGGCTTTACCTATGGAATTTATTATGGCGTTGACGCTTTTTTATTATTTATTGGCGCGAATCTTTTTGCGGGTTGTGCGAGTTTGCCGGTTTCTGAAGAAGGAGTCTGGACCGGTCCGCTTCCAGACAATATAACGGTTAAAGAGGCAGCTCATGTGAATCGTCCATGGTATGGCAAGGGATTGGCACCGTTCCTCTTGACTATTATGTCGGGAAGCAGGGTAGGAGTTGAATGGAATGAGGGAAGGGGTGTTCGTCTGTCAGAATTATTCAGGGGAATTCCTATAGCAGGATATCTGGTAATTCCGTATTTTTGTTTTGAAGCGTTTTCTGAAAAAACCATGCAAAATGTGGCTAACAAAAATGGAATTGATAAGCATCGTCAGCAAAAATACGAAGCAATTATTGCACGTTTAGATAGAGATGGAAGAATAAAGGAAGCTGAATCACTTCGTTCTCACAATCCTTTTGATCCCGCAAATCATCCACGGAATCCTTTAGCTAAAATGCCTAAGGAAAATCTTGACGGCTTTGGTAACAATATGAAGATTGCTTTTATTGATCTGTTCGTTGGCCATCGCAACGCACTTGAGCGCAATGAAAGCCGGGGTCTCCGAAAGCTTGAGATTGGACATCCTATTTTTATTACTCGAATTTGGGAATCCTTTGAGGCTGCCTTTGGACGTAGAATGGAAGATATTGCTGATAAGGAAAATTTAGATACTGAATGGCTTCCTGGAGAAATAGAAGCTGATTAGATTCAATTTTGATAACATATATGAAATCCACTAAGGTGAGGCGAAAGTGAGCTTTTCCCTATTTACTGACACATAGTTAAGTTATGCTGTCATAGTCTCAAGTTCAAATGATGTTGCTGAACAGTTGCCAAGAGCTGAATGTTGTCTTTTATTCCGGTAATCTATACATGCTCTGCTGTTAAAGTTTAATGGACCTTCCGATCAATCCTGAAGGTGGTAGGTGGATGGTTTAGTACGGTATGAACTTTATATATTTTAAATTAAGTTTGGCACTATCGCTTAACTTATTCTTAATATCTGTTTAATCTCCAGTCATACTCTTGATAATATACTTTTGCATTTGACGCATTTTCTTCAAGGAAATTTTTATTCTCTTGATCGTGTAAAAAAGTTGCAATAAATCTTAATATTTCAGACTGTGTTTTTCCAAAGTCCGAACCGTACCACTTGAATATTCGGGATAAAAAAATATGATTATTCTTCCTGTCAATGAAGATGCCTCCGGCATTTAGGAATGTTTCTCCGGCAATGGTAAGCTCCTTTCTTAAATTTTCTGCTGTATATATTTCAATAGGCGGACATGAAGAAGATGCGCAAACAAGCGTAAAGTGAATTCGTGGGTCTATTGGAGTAATAACATATTTGGACATTTTATCTTTTTCTTTAAATGACTTGAATAGTGAGTTAGGAGGGCGTCTGTTGCCTCTCAGGATACCATGCTCTATATCATCAGGGCTGAAGTACATATCGCCGATCTGATACTGAATTCGTCTGAAAAAGTTTCTTATTTCTTTTACTGAATCTTTTATTCCCAGTTCAGCAACTCCATGAATTACCATAATATTATAGAGATTAATCCAGAAAGCAATCTGTTCTTCCCTACTCTTGAGTTCTCTAAAATCTATATTTTTCAGTAAATAGCTCAACTCTACATATTCTTTGTATGTTTTTGACTGATGCATCTGTTCGTAGGCTACCCGCCCCCGTTTGGTGTCGAAGAATGCCCCTCTGAGAATATTCATAGAATCTTTTAACCTAATAGTTAATTCATTTGTAGAAATACTTGTAACACTTATAAGTTCACTATTAATAAG
>CAZNGA010000127.1:0-4079 GCA_964572485.1 uncultured Chitinophagales bacterium | reverse complement strand
CATTTTACGTGATGTCACTTGCGATCTTTATCATTGGTCGTTGGGTTGCGAAAGCGGTGCGTAATATGCTGAAGAAGTTGATGACCAAAAGAGATGTGGACGCCACCTTGATCCCATTCGTTTCTAATCTGGTCTTTTCAATGCTGATGATTGTTGTGATCATAGCAGCCATATCACAACTGGGAATACAGACAACATCTTTTGTTGCAATTCTCGGTGCTGCCGGTTTGGCGGTGGGTCTGGCACTGCAGGGATCACTATCTAACTTCGCAGCTGGCGTTTTACTGATCATGTTCAAGCCCTTCAAGGTCGGTGATTATATTGAAGGCGGTGGTGCATCCGGTGTTGTGGAAGCTATCAAGATCTTCGTTACAGAGATGAAGACGCCTGATAACAAAGCAGTGATTGTACCCAATTCCGCAATGATGGGTGGAAATATCACAAACTATTCCGCCAAAGATACACGTCGTGTTGACATGATTGCTGGTATAGGGTATGGTGACGATATAGATAAGGCCAAGAAGATCCTGAATGAAATCCTGGCTGCCGATTCAAGGGTATTGAAGGATCCGGCTTTCACAGTAGAAGTGGTGGAGCTGGCAGATAGCAGTGTGAACTTTGTTGTCCGTCCCTGGGTGGCATCCGCCGATTACTGGGGTGTCTATTTCGATACTCATGAGACCATTAAGAAGACATTTGATAAAGAAGGTATATCCATCCCGTTCCCGCAGCAGGATGTACATATGCATGAGGTGAAGTAGATAATAGAGCTACTGGCTACTAGCTTCTTGCAATCAGGATCCAGAAGCTAGTAGCTAATTTGCCAACTACAATCTTAATTTTGCAGCCCATTTTATTGCTGGCATTTTACATGTTCATCCTAGTAATTACATGGCGAATCTCATGACATCGTATACACTATTTGTTTCATGACATCGTATACAGATGATGTAATTTACAGAAAAAGGATCCTGAGCGATGTCTAAAAAAAAGTCAAACGGCCGCAAAAGAAATTGAAGACCGGAAACAATGTATCAGGCTGCATGAAACTGGTAAAAGTCCAACAGAGATTCACAATGAACTACACCGCACGAGAGCATGGGTTTATAAATGGGTAAAGCGGCACAAATCAGGGGATCCAAACTGGTATTTAGATGAGTCAAAAGAGCCGAAGAGAAAGCAAACAAAGATAGATGAATCACTTGAGAATGAGATTGTTGAGATACGAAAGAAGTTGATGGCTCACTGTACTCCAGAAACGAGATACGCTCATATTGGAGCAATTTCAATCCACTGGGAGTTGGACAAAGCAGGTTATAATGAGAAGCCCAATTTGTCCACAATTAATCGTGTCATAAAACGAAACGATTTAATTGTAAAAAAGCGGAGAAGTAGAACCACTAAAGAATCAAAGGTATACTATCCTTCAATACCTGCCAGGTATCCAGGGCACATATACCAGCTTGATTTAGTGACACCCAGATATATCACAGGCTATGGCAGGATTGTATCTGTCAATCGTATTGATGTCTTCTCATCTCAGGCGAATTTAAATCAGTATAGAACAAAAGCAGCTGACAGTATCATAAGGTTTATTGTCGATGATTGGAAAGAATACGGGATACCAAAGTATTTACAATTGGATAATGAAGCCGGCTTTAGAGGTAGTGTATTTCATCCACGCACTTTTGGTAAACTGACGCGGTTCTGCTTGAATTTTGGTGTTGAAATGATTTTCATACCATTTAATGAGCCTTGGCGAAATGGGCATATAGAAAGTTTTAACGGCCGTTTCAATGAGTGCCTATGGCAGTCTCAGAAATTTACAGATTTGGATCATTTGAGAAAAGAATCGAAGAAGTTTAAAGAGCAACACAGCAAATATCAGGTATATAGAAAAGATACATTCAGCAAGCAGTCTTCATATTCTCACACCACTCGTTTATTGCCAGAGAGCTTTCAATATGATTTAGATACTGAACTACCGATCACTAATGGGAAAATTCATTTTATTCGGCTGGTTAATGAAAGGGGAAATATTAACATTTTCAATGAGGACTTTTACATCAGCAAGGAACTCAGTTTTGAATACATCTGGGCGACAATTATTACTGAAAAACAAGAAGTGAAATTCTTTCATAAGGGTACGAAAAAATCAAAGTGGGTGAAAGTAAAAACAGTGGAATATCCTCTCAGAGAGACTGTTGAACAGAGTATTCCTATCAGTCATTTCTGCTGAAGTGTATACGATGTCATGACACAGCTAGTGCCACTAAGAAGTGTATACGATCTCATGAAACTTGCCAGATAAGGTCTAAGTTCGGCATCCCATTCCCCTGGATCTGGCACCTCATTTTCATTTATATCGGTGTAACTAATATCCCAGGAATCAAATTTATATAATGCGCTGGTTGTTGCAACTAAATTACCCGCTTGTATCTCGTATATTGGATAATCATCATTAAAAAATATGTTTTCATTTAAGAACACATTATGAGAATCAGTCGGAGCAACTTCACTAAACATTCTGAATTCATCTGGTTGCTCGTTTGTCATTGGATCAGAAACATACCATGGATCATGAAGCTGAATTACGTCTGGTAAAGATGAGGAAAGAGTGATTTCGCTTTGAGAATTAAAGCCGGCAACGATATTGGAGGTTTCCCACATCTGGAAATTTTCATTTTTCAGTTTATATGTCTGGTTACTACCCCAATTTTTATGTCTGTAGGATTCGGTTTCATATTCGATTTCTTCTTCCATTGTAATTGAGGTATAAATAGCAGAAATATATGTATCCAATTCTTCCTCATCATCAGAGTCGATCGCTGGATAGTCAACGCCTGTTGTACTAATTAGATCAAGGCTTAACTCACCGCCGATATTAATCGTGCCAGTCTCATTTGTTAGAATAGTCGTTTGAGTTCGATACTCACCATTAATTGTGTAAGCAAATTGTACATCTTCAGGAAGGCAAGGGTCCCAACCTTCACTTGTTTGATATACGTAAGTCACTAGAGTAGCACTCGTAGGTGTTACATTTTCCGCCCCGCACCAAGGTACTCTCGAATTCATAGTATAATTTGAATATCCAACTGTACTATTGCCATCATTACTTAAATTCCCCCAAATCCATGGTTCTTCAGGATATTCTGTGGTGAAGATGATATCTTTTTCAACCTTATACCGATCTGCTTGAATTGCTTCTTCTGCCTTGCTCATCGGATATAGAATCCAAGAAACTCCAGTCTCATCGAGAGTATACCGATCATTTCCAGAAGTAAATTGCCTTTCTAGTGCATAAACATCTGGATCAAGTCTTGAAACTGCGGAATAAGCATCGACTAGACCATATCCTGTTTTATTATCATGACCTTCCCCTTCAATGACGTTGTCAATGGCGGTATTTTTTAGAATATACTCTACGTCTTGAGCCCTAATATCATCCTGCATACTCATCATTAAGCTTGCGATTCCTGAAACTGTAGGAGCTGAAAAAGATGTCCCACTATGTTCACGCACATCATCATATGAACTGGTAGTAGGGTTATAAAGTAGCCAAACATCTTCTGCTGGTGCAACCAGATCAATAAAGTCGCCGTAGCTCGATCCACTCCACCAAGTATTGCTTTGAGTTGAACCGCCAACAGCTATAACAATATCTGCAAATTTGGCAGGCCACCAATCTCTATCATCATCTCCTTCATTCCCCATTGACGCGATTAACAGAATTCCCTCTAAGTATGCTTGCTTTAACGCATAAAAGATATCATCGAAATCATCACCTAAATCACTCTCAATTCTACCCGAGCTAAAATTAATTATATCCACATCATTATTCCTGCAACCATTGATTGCATCATCAATATATTCTGGTTCATCATCAGACCCTGCAGTAAATAATTTAGCATTCCAATCAATACCTGCTAGGAACTGATCATTATCTGGCTCAGCAAATATAACACCTGTAGTATAAACAATATGATTTCCTGAATAATCATGTGAACCATAGGAAATAGAGCCTACTACCCTGTCAGGATTTAATCCATCCAAATCATCATGCTGATTGTGATAGTTCG
>CAZNGA010000126.1:0-4151 GCA_964572485.1 uncultured Chitinophagales bacterium | reverse complement strand
TTAAATACAAATTAATGGATGATGTTCAGCAAAGATATGTAGATCACTTAGTTGGACGTGTTACGGATATCCATAAATTCATTTATGAGAACTATTGGGAAAATAAAGCCAGCAATAAAGTCTCTGTTAAAAGGTCATTCCATAAAGTCTATACTTATATGTTCCCTAAATGGATTGAACGTCAAAAGAGAATCTATTCAGAAGCTCCCGCGGATAAGAAAGCCGGAGAATTAGAAACACTTAGACGAATGGAACAAAAGTTTCAAGTATTGAAAGCTGAAGATTCTGCAGGGTTAATTAATCGTGATAATCCACGAATTAACAGGGGCTATCAAGATGGTTATTGGCATCGTACTTGGAAAGATACTGATACTCGTATTGCTTATGAACAGCAAGCTATGGAAGAACGTATTGCTAAACTTCCTGAAGAAGAACAAGCCAAAGCTCGGAAAGAATTTGAAGAGATTCAGCAAAAGCGAATTGAAGAACAAGAGCAAAAACCTGATGCTTCATTTCTCTATGCTGATGATATAGGATCAGAGTATTCTCTATTTCGATTTAATCCTGCAGCTGAAGCACGTACTGAAAATGCTGTTGCTGGTTATCGAACTGATATGCCTTCTGTCATGATGGAGTATTTTGGGAAAACTTTAAATCAATCTATCAAAATGGATGCAGGTTTAAAAGCTCGATTAGAAGTTGATGCGTTTTTGAAGAGAATGAGAAATCAATGGAAACTCGATAAAAAAGAACCTGAAAACTATAAACGCCTTGAAGAATTCATGCATTCATATATTATGGATAATTTAGGCTATACATCTAAACTTGCCAAACAACCACAGTTCGCCAAATATGTTTGGGCTAAGCTTACAGGGAAGAAGCCTCAGCTCTCTCCCCAGGATTATGAATCTCCATATCATACTGATTATACAGTTATGGAAAAATGGAATGCTCGTAGAATTGCAAAAGGCAAGGATCCATTACCAATGACTCAACTTGCTAAAATTGCACAGGCTGAAGGTAAATTTCAGCTTATGGCTTTATTAGCTCATCCTAAATTCTCACTTACTAATATGTTTACCGGTTCTATTAATACCATGGCAGTAGGTGGGATCAAACGATTTAACCAAGCAGGGAGATTACTTAAAGATGATGTTTTCAATGAAAGAATTGAAAGTGAAGGAATCCAACCCGATATGCTCCAATCTGAATTTGGAGTTACAGCAGGCTCTCTACGAAATAGATATCCTGCGTTCTTTAATGATGCTGTCAAACGTCTTGGTGGGGAAGGCACTGTTAAGGAGAAACTTGCCGATATACATGAATTAGCAAAAGAGCATGATGTACCTAATGATCTTGTCAATAAAGCAGCTTATTTCATGCGTGGACCTGAACAATGGTTAAGGAAACGAGCTTTTGTTGTGGGTTATCAAATGGGGCAAGAACAAGGCTTATCAGGTGAAGCGTTAAAGAAACATGCTCGTAGTTTTGTCACTTCTACTCAGTATCTCTACCATAATGCTGTCAGACCTGAATACATGAGAACTTCATTAGGGAAGATTACAACCAGGTTCATGTCCTATATGTTCAATACTGTTGCTTTACAGACTCAATTGCGTGAAGACGCAAAAAAAATAGGCTACCGCAGAGAAACTGAAGAGTATAAACGATATAGGGACTGGATGGGGGCTATGGTGGTCATGATGGCTTTTGCCTCACTCTACCCTTACTCTTTGTTTGATTCGGGTTTACCACCCCATATGGACTATTTAAAGGATGCTTCTGAATTATTGTTCGGAGATAAAAAAGATCGAGAGAAAGCTTTCTTTGGAACTTATGGGTTGAATACGCTTTCCTCACCAACTGTTTCCAAGTTGATGTTAAGACCAGTTCTTACTTTGATGAATCAAGATATTCATCAATACTTAGATCGAGAGCTTTGGACCTTGTTTCCTTTTGGTAGATTTGCCAAGAGTTCATGGACAAGTTTCACAAATCCTTATTGGGCGTTGGAAACGTGGACAGGCATTCCATTACATGAGTTTTCGAAGACAAAAGGAAAAATCCAAAGCAGGGAAAAGAAAGGCACAAGGGCCCTTCAATTCCCTGGATAGATTTATTTGAAAGATGAAGTAGTCTTTTTAACTATTGTCATTAATGACTACTTCATTTTCGTTATAGATTTTCACTGAATAACCCTCAGATCCAAGACCATCATAATCATAAGGTGTAATCGCTTGCTCTATTTTATCAGTATTGATAGTTTTTTTCCTGTGATTATGAATGTATTTATTTACTTCCGCTTCAGCTTTTTCTTCTGATTCAGCCATTACGAAAAATGATAATGGTCCATGATAGTCAGGTTGCCATACATAAAGTTTCATAATTATCCTTTCAAAAAATAGCCCCATCCGAAGACAGGGCTATTTCGCTTTTAACTACTAAGGAGATTAGCGTTAATTTGGTTCATGTATTGGATGTGACAAAGCATCAACCTGTTCAGGAGTCAAAACTTCTTGTTCTCCAATTGGGAATATCTCTCCTTCAAGAATTGTAGCTTTTGACATAACTCGATGTGCTTCAATTAACCCAGTTACAACCATGTCTTTACCAAGTTTCATAGTTGCAATTTGAGTTCCTTGGACCAATAACAACAAGTCACCTTTCTTGTAGGTTTTCTGAACATAATCTCCAGATCCTACACCAACTACTTTGAAAAAGCGTTGCCTGCCAACATGTTGTTTTTCACTATCAGGTAGAATAAGATTGCTTAATTGTTTCTCTCCATACATCTCTACAAGCAATCTGTCACCTATTGGATCAAGTTCAAATTTGATCATCAATCTTTCCCTTTCTTTAGTTCAATTTCCCCATCCTCTATGATAATAGAAGATTCATCGTCTTTTCCAACACGTTCTATCCACAACTGAGCATCATTTTCATCTGCCATAATTTTGATTGTAGCAAGACTATTAGCATCAAGAAGTGATCCATCGCGAATAATCAATACCTTTAGTTTAGGATTCATTTTAATTCCAAGAGCTACTGAGGTTTTGATTTTTACAGCACCGGAAGCTTGGTCAAAAGGCAACCCATTGAGATAAACACCTTCTTCTCTAAGTTCAAGACCATCAACAGGAAGATTAGCTTCTTTCAGGGCTTTTTCTTTCTGTTCATCAATATCTTCGATTTTGTTAGTTAAAGTATTTGCTTTTCGTGCAATAGCTTTTTCCTCATCAAGATTACGGATATGATCTTTATGATCTCTAAAAGCAGATTGTGTTGCTTCAAGATTTGAAAGTTCTTCCTGGAGAGAGTCAACTTCTTTCAGCCCATCCATATTTGAAAGGTATTTCTCCATTTGTTGCTCAGCTTCTTCAGCTTCTGCAAGACGCGCTTTCAAGACTTTAACTTCTTCAATCTTCTCTGCATGTTGTCTTTCAAAATCAGTACGTTTTCTGTTATGATCTTGAGCATCATTAATCTTTTGGACAAGATCAGCACTTGAAGGCATTTCATCTGGGATGGTTATCTCAGGAGCAACATATGCTTGCACAAGAGCTTCAATTCGTTTCAGATCACGGTTCACTTCTGTTCTATTAGAATAGAGTAAAGCCCGTTCTTCATTCAGAGAAGTGAAATCTACTCCGGCTAAATCTTGAATAACTTTCAATTGTTTTTTAGCATCAAGACGAGTGAATTCTAATGGATCAAAACTTACACTTGCTAAAAGTTTATCAAGGACCTTTTGAGGTGATGGAAATGATAACCCATCCTTATTCTCAACTCTTAAAGTTCCACCACCACCTTTGGTATAGGTACGTGTTACTTTAATATCTCCAAGATCGAGAATGGTATGTCCTTTCCGTTCTCCCTGTCTTAATGGTTCTCCTGGAATAAACTTTTTCCCCCTGAGAGCCATTTCAATGGAATCGAGAACAGATGATTTTCCTTGTTCATTATTTCCATTTAGAATTACTACATTACCATCAGGTTTAATTCTGACAGCCTTTAATCGTTTTACATTTTCACTTTGCAATTCAATGATTTTCATTGATTCACTCATTTCCTTTTCTCCTTATGTTTCTATTCATTAGTCACTCTCCTTGCAGACTTCAAGTAAGCATCCACAATAAGGGCAGTATGCAAAA
>CAZNGA010000125.1:0-4193 GCA_964572485.1 uncultured Chitinophagales bacterium | reverse complement strand
TTGTCTTATCAGGATGTAGTTCAAGTCCACATTCTGCCATGCGATTCTTTAGTGAGACCAGTACATCTTTTGCTTCTCTCTCTGTTTTGCAGTGCACCACACTATCATCGGCATACCTTTCGAAGGGATTTTTCGGATAGTTTCTGCATAACCATTCATCCATTGCGTAATGCAAGTATAAATTAGCAAGCAGGGGACTAATTACCGAGCCTTGCGGCGTTCCCTTGTCCCGACCTATTAGTGCGCCATCTTTCTGTTGTAAGGGAGCAATTAGCCACCTTTTGATATAAAGAAGGACCCACTGGTTGGTGGTGTGCTTTTGCACCGCTTTAAGCAGCAAATCATGTCTCAGGTTGTCAAAGAACCCTTTAATATCAAGGTCTATGACCCAGTCATAACGCCAGCAACGTTCTCTTGCTCTTCCAACTGCTTCTATTGCTGATCTCCCGGGACGATAACCATAGGAATCAGAATGGAAAATTGGTTCCAATACTGGTTCCAAGGTCATTTTAACAACCATCTGGGCAATTCTATCTGTAACCGTGGGTACACCTAAAAAACGCTTTCCGCCATCTTTCTTGCTAATTTCTACCAGTTTTACTGGTGGAGGAATATAGCTGCCAGATGACATGCGGTTCCATAGCTTATAAAGGTTGCCTTTGAGATTCTTTTCAAAGACGGCAAGTGTTTCATCATCAACTCCTGATGAACCCTTGTTCGCCTTTACTCGCTTGTAGGCTTCCCAGACTACAAATTTTGAAATTACAAACGATTTTGTTTTAATAGTTTAAGTTCCTCCTAAATTTTAATTCAGTTGACTTATTTATAAAACCAGACAATACAACCCCTTAGCTCCTCTTTCATTACAAAAGTTTCATCACTACTACGGGTTGTTCCGCCCCTGTGCCTTGCATCGGTACTCTAACTCTTGTGGGACCTCCACTTGAGTATCTCCCTTTGCATCAAGGCGACAGGTTCCCATGTTCCACACAAAAGCCTGTATTACGTTCATGCCACCTTTATGCCGGATGCCGTTTGATCAGTAAACAGGTTCCTTCCAAACTTATCCCGGGCTAACGACTACCTCCCGGTTTTGACATCATTCCTACGCTTTCGACACTTCTTCAGTGGTTCACTTTCACTCATCTCCATAATACATACCTGATCCTTCTTACAGGACCTTTTCCTTAACGCTCGCCACAATGGCTCTTTACCAATGCAGCTTAAGGTGGTTTGAAACCAATGCCTGTACATCGATTTCGGAAGGCCACTGCTTATAAACAGCTCTTCCATCTTTTGTGCAGCCTCATGGCACACAATCATCAGCATAACGAATAAGTCCAAAACCTTCAGATAGCATTCTTCTATCGAAATCCGCTAAACATATATTTGACAGCAGTGGAGAAATTGAACTGCCTTGGGGTATTCCTCCTTTTGTTTTTTCAAATGCCATAAATTCTAACTCTGACATACTACTAAGGTTTGGTAATATTTTCTCTGCAAGAAGTTTCTTGCGGTCCACTGAAACAAAGAATTTCTTTATATCAGCTTCAAGGACAACTTTATTCCCCTGATTATATAAATCTACCATTCTTATGATTGCATCCTTCACCCCTCTATTCTCAATATAAGCAAAGCTGGCTTCATTGTATAAATTGAAGGTTTTTGATAACTGAGGATGAATAAGCTCAACTATTGCTTTGATAACAACCCTATCTCGGATTTCAGGTATTTTTATAGGTCTTGGAGCGCCCTCAGTTTTTGGAATAGGCACCCCTCGATAAGGAGAGAATTTATAGGTCCCCTTACTTAACCTATCACTGATACTTTGCAGATGAGTTGGAAGGTTTGCAGAAAATTCTGCAATTGTTTCTCCAGATAATCCGTGAGAGTACTTATTCTCCATGCTCAATTTATTCCAAGCACGCTGAAGGTTGGATACTTGAGATAATAGAAAAAGTAAGTTTTCTTGAGCCATTTTGTCATTCTTTAAAGTTCAGAATCGAGAGTCTACTCAATATAGCAGGCACTTTAAAGACAAAGAGACACGTAGTGTACAAAGAACTCCGAACAACAATTCATAAAGTAATCGGCCAGGAGTAATCTGTACCATCGCTATTGATACGCTCAAATGGAATCTACGTTGAAATCCATTTGCGGTCGCATCCATCGATTCCTTGCAAATATGCGAATCGCGAATACGATACAAATCATAGCGTTTTTGCCAAGTTAGGAAATTGATTTCCGCTGAAAAGATTAACAATTCGGCTCATAATTAAAAGTAAGTTTTTTTCGTACTTCTCCAAATTTCCAACACTTTTTTACAAAGAACTTGACTTGCGTCCCACTCGTCCATATTATAATCCCTGCTACCACTACAATCTGAAAGACATTATACCCGCTATTTGCGGTGGTTTCAAGATAGACTCGTAGTGTACAAAGAACTCCGAACAACAATTCATAAAGTAATCGGCCAGGAGTAATCTGTACCATCGCTATTGATACGCTCAAATGGAATCTACGTTGAAATCCATTTGCGGTCGCACCAGCAACTATCTCAGGGCAAGAATTATACCAATTTATTTGATATGCTATAATGACAGATTTAGTGTCATTTTTTGGCTTAAAATAACTCCAACCTGATAGTATGGCATAAATAAAGAAAAAAGCTGAAAAGCTTGGCTTAAAAATATGAAGCAAAATTAGTTCTGGATGGCGGAACGAATGCTCCTATAAAGGTACTCTTGGTCCAATCCTGTGTGTCTGTTTTAGCCCACCCAATTTCCACTGACATTACTGTTCCTAAATAACTATCCCGCTAATCTCTTGCTTTGGTTTAGTAATTTAATCTTTGCTTTCATCATCTTCAGGATGAATCAACAGTTCAGAAGGTATATCATTCGTAGAGCTTTGTATTATTCCCGTTCTGATTTTTTCATACTCACTGTATGATAATTTACCCAACCAAGAAAACTTACCGGAAGTGCGTAAAGAAATTAAATCCCAAATAGTAACTGGATAATATTCATTACAATCAAAATAGCTTGATCTTGTTAATCCAGTTCTCTTGGGTGAAGGATCAATATGTACTAAAGTAACAAAATCAAAACCGAAGTTTTCGAAGTGCCTCTCCTTTGTTTCTTTTTGGGTCGTGCTATTTATTAAAAAAATATCATCATCATCTATCGCAACGACGACAAAAGGGTGAGGATAATCAGTTTCAATTAATTCTTCGTCTTCAATGAAAGCAATAGCACCAACTTCGAGATTACCTCTGACATATTCTTCTGGGGTGATAAAACTCATGTGGAAGTGAGAGCATTCTGAATTGTGTTGTAGCCTTCAAATTTCTTTTTAGCTAATCCAGCCCTCTCTTCATCGAAACTATATCCAATTACTTCATTTACTGGGGGCTTAAAAAAATCACCAAGTACCATTAAATACCCATTAGGTAATTCTTCACTTTCCAGCTCTGTCTCATATCTTTTCCATTCTGGAAATTCATGAGAGAGGTTTCTCAGTCTACTTTCCTTCATACTTCCATAAGTATCCCAAACCTCATTCATGATTTGAATATCTGTCTTTGAAAAGTACTTTGAATCAAAAACATCTTCTGCTTCAATAGTATAATCAACCACATTTATTTTATCTGCAACTGATCCTTTTGAGAGGTCCATAACTTTGGAAGGAACTGGCCCATGCGGAAGAGCATAATAATTGTCTCTTAATATCATTCTTCCATAACGGTTCAAATGTATGCGATCCGCCAGCCAAAGAAGTTTCATCAATTTTAATCTGTTGATCTTATTCCTAGGCGATTTCGTTGCAAAAAACAAGATTGCATTAATCCGTTTTTGTTCGGCTAGTTTCATTTATTATGATTTGCTTATCGTAAATATATAACTTATAATTAAACAATGGAATGTCTAAAAGGTTTATTCTCAACATATAGCACAAACCTCGTGCCAATAAGGTATTGTTGTTTAATTGCTCAAGTAAAAATTCCCGACCCCATTGACCACCTTTCCCCAGTTTTTGAAACAAACAGTACTGATCAAAACTGAAACCACAATTTTCAATCTGCCAACAAAAGCAGGCAAAACAATCTGCCGCATTCTTTCATCAGGTTCCCTACATTTGGCGTCAATAAAAGGCTGGGGGTTGATTTTGTGCTCCAATTTCGTTATATTTTA
>CAZNGA010000124.1:0-4561 GCA_964572485.1 uncultured Chitinophagales bacterium | reverse complement strand
GTGACAAAGGCACAGAGGTGGGATCGGGTGTATATTTGTATCGGGTAAAAGCTGGGTCATTTGTTTCTACTAAGAAGATGATAGTTGCTCGATAGTATTAAACCATAATGAAAATACGAGAGTGGGAAAGAAGCCGTTGGGACGTTTTGTGTGAAAGTTTATAAATGAGTACCTAAGCAAATATAACGCAGTCAGTAATATTCTATAATGGTAAGGTATAAAGTGGCTTAAACAGGTATAAGTTTTTGTTCTTGACAAAATCTATTTTTGTTTGTATAATAGTAATTACTTCATTGGTGGTCATTGATTGGCTTAACATAGTAGGACATTTTTTCTGACCTTATCTGATTAAGAGAAAGGATTAGAAATGTCTGACTTCGATAAAAGCCCATAGGTTTTCTTGATAGAGGAAGATCTGTGGTTTTTTTATTTTTGCTTATGAGGTATCTGAAACCGTGATGATCCTCATGTTTACCCGGCAAATCATCAAACGGAACAAGGGGTATCGGCGGAAGTTTATCTACCATGCGCTCATGGAATCCTAACGCAGCGAGAAGGATCCCCGCCAGAGGATGCTCCTCCCACTGGGTAAGCTCAGCCTACCCGGATCGAAGAGACCGTAACGTGCCAGCAATGCTTCAGCCCCACCGATGAAGAGGTAGAGGCTCTGTCCATTGACGCAAAACCGCTACGACGAAAAAGGATAGGGGGGTGAGAAATCTGCAGTGACCATGGTGGTTCCCTAAGTACTGTTATTATTGAGGTTAAGTGTCATATGAGTTAAACTTGTATTAGGAAGGATGTCATTCTTATTTCAGGGGAGGGATTAACATGAAGAAGAAATATTTATTACCGACAATCTTTGCTCTAGCCCTAGCGATTGTTTTTAGTGTTATCCTAATCGAAAGAGCTCGATCTGAGATTCACTGTCAGGGTATCGAAATCAGGGTCTTAAGGGCAGAAGAGCCGCATTATCCTGTCGTCAACACTCCTGTGGTATTAATTGCTCTGGACTTACCCGTTAATGGCGATCGATTGAGAATAAACACGGATGGCAATGGCGATTCCTACTTTAATTTAAACGATTGGCCGAATGAGTGTGAACAGACGCCTCCCTATTGTTGTCCAGCAAGCCAAAATGAGGGTAATTACAAAGCTATTGTGCGACATTATTGTGTTACCGCAAACTTTGTGGATTATGATGGTAGTTTTGAGAGGAGGATTTTATATGTAGACGAGCCATGTAATTGAGAGTAACGAATTGAAACTAAACATGAGATGTCATCCTTCCCAAAACCCAAGTAACTACATAGCGTCATAGATTATTGCGTATAGTTATCTCCCCTGTTGTATTCTCTGCAGAAAGGAGGTAGCCCCATGCGCAGGCTTGAGATCCAGGACGAAGAGATCACGAGACTCGCTTTGCAGGATGAGATTTTGAGATCTGAGGAGTCACGTTATGACCATCGTCTCCAAGGGATTCTGATGATATGCTTCGGTTTCAGTTGTTACGATGTGGCCGACCTCCTGGGCCACAGTCCAAAGAACATTCATTACTGGGTCCAGCGGTTTGAGGAGAGTGGTTTTGCTGGGCTTCAGGAGGCCCCTCGTCCCGGCCGTCCCTCTTCTCTCGATGAGCCGATCTATGAAGCCTTGGGCGGGATTTGCGCCGGTCTCCCTGCGCGAGTTCGGCTGCGATCAGAATCTCTGGGACGGGAGGTTTCTCAGTCATCATCTGGCCCGAAATTATAGGGTGCATATCGGCATCCGGCAATGCCAATGCCTGTTCTACCAATTGGGGTTTCGTCTACGCAAGCCCAGGCCAGTCATCGCGAGGTCCAACCCTTTAGCCCAAGAGGCATAATAAAAAACTCCATCGCCTCGTAAAAAGGGCCGATCTTGGTATGTGGTTTAAGGACGAATGCCGTTTTCAACAACACGGCTCACAGTGCACCATGTGGGTGCCTCCGGAAGAGGTGGACTCTATCCTCTCCATGCATTCACTCGAAAGGGGATCGGGGATCTTTGGCACCGTCTGTGTCAGCGATGGGAGATTGATGACAAGCCCCAAAGAGAAGTTCAACGCAGAAACGTTCCTCTCGTTTTTAAGACAGCTTTTGCACCATCGCCGGAGAAACCGAAAAATGATTGTCGTCCTGGACAACGCCCGCTGGCATCGCACGGAATTGATCCTGCCTTGGTTGACAAAAAATCAGCAGGTATTCCAGCTTGTTTTCTGCCCCCTTACAGCCCAGAATTGAATGCCATGGAATGGGTATGGAAGATAAACCGAAGGCTCTGTACTCACAATCGCTATTTTCCCGCTCTTGATTAATTGATGGATACCGTATCCCACCACTTCCAACTTTGGCGAAAGCCAATTGAAACTCTACGGAGATTATGCGCAGTTAATTAGGACGCTCTGTATAATTTGTCTATTTCAATTGATTTGGCTATATTTGATATTAAAAGAAGATATTGTTGAATGTACTGACTTTCTTGATACAAAGAGGATTTGTCATGAGTATTCGCTCTTTCTGTATTTCTATTGTTCTGATTATATATTTTCCATCTATAACGCTATCGAGAATAATTCATGTTCCCGGGGATTCAACATCGATTCAAGGAGGAATTAATGGAACATCTAATGGGGATACTGTAATGGTCGCACCGGGGATTTATTATGAATATGACATTGACTACAACGGGAAGGGTATTACTGTGATGAGTGATTTCCCTGAAGATTCTGCTTGGGTTGCATCAGTTATTGTAGATGCTGATTCATTGGGGAGGGTCTTCCATTTCCATTCGAATGAGGATTCAAACAGCGTCCTTAAGGGATTGACTATTACTGGAGGAGGATCAGGAG
This sequence comes from uncultured Chitinophagales bacterium, assembly GCA_964572485.1. Lineage (GTDB taxonomy): Bacteria > Bacteroidota > Bacteroidia > Chitinophagales > CAZNGA01 > CAZNGA01. The sequence continues at coordinate 1,692 of CAZNGA010000124.1, read as the reverse complement.
GAGGTGCTGGGATATCATGTTCTGATAGTTCACCGAAGGTTGAGCATTGTATAATAACTAAGAATACAGCCATATGGTCAGGTGGTGGAATTAGTTGTTATCTTCGCTCACCAAAGATCAGAAATTGTATCATTACTGAAAACGTTGTTATAGAAGGCATTGGTGCGGGAATAAATTGTAGTAGATCGTCTCCTTCAATTACTGATTGCACTATTTCTGGAAATCGTCATTTGGATGGTGATGGTGGTGGCATGAATTGTTGGGATTCTTCTCCTGTAATTGAAAACTGTATATTTCACGGGAATTCTGCATGGTTCGGGGGGGGTATGTATATTCAGGAATCCTCCCCCACCATAATTAATAGTAAATTCACTCAAAATAATGCGGTAGTAAGTTATGGCGGTGGGATATATTCAATTGATTCATCGCCCATGTTTATAAGCTGTACTTTCAATAATAATATCAGTGTGGCAAAGGGAGGTGGACTCTATTTCAGAGATTCTACACCAGTTCTTTCAGATTGTACTATATCAGGAAATTCCGCGAATACGGGTGGCGGAATACGCTGTATAAACTCCTCATTAACGATGAGTAATTCCTTGGTAACAGGGAATACGGCGAATTCAGGTGGGGCAATGGAACTCAAGAATTTAGATCACATAATAACAAATTGCACGATCTCCGGGAATATTGCCAATACAGAGGGAGGTGCAATATATTGTGAAAATGCATCACTTAGTATAAACAATTCTATTTTCTGGAATGATTCACCTGATGAGATTTTCATCTTAAGCAGCCCCAGCGTATTCGTCACTTACTCCGACATACAAGGAGGATGGAAAGGCCAAGGGAATATAGATAATGATCCGCTATTTAGAAAACCTGCAACCGAAGATTTTCATTTAATGGCCATTGTGTGCAATAATTCAGTTGATTCTCCATGTATTGATATTGGTGATCCTGCATTGACTGATAGCATCCTTAACTGCGAATGGGGTTTGGGAACTGAACTCAGTGATATGGGTGCTTATGGTGGGGGTATAGCATTGGTCGGCATTGATGATCAAAAGAATGGAAATCAAATTCCGAGGCGGTTTACTCTAAACCAGAATTATCCTAATCCTTTTAATCCTTCGACTACTATAGATTATTCTATCCCTGAGGGAGAGAAAGTACAAGTTCAACTAAACATCTATGATCTTCGTGGTCGTAAGGTGAGATCTCTGATTGAGGAGGAAAAGGGACCTGGGCAGTATACTGTTAATTGGGATGGGAGAAGTGACAAAGGTATAGAGATAGGATCAGGAGTCTATCTCTATCGAATAGAAGCAGGTTCATTTGTCTCGACGAAGAAAATGATCATTACTCGTTAAAAGTTGATTTATAAATATCTAGAAATGACATTTTAAAATCCCCGTGAGTTTCCTATCAATATCTCTAAGAAATCTCCTTCTCAAACTTATCCAAGGAAACAGTCCAAAAAGATAATATTTAAGTGTATCCTCTCCAGTATGAATGCCAGTCACTTTTTCAGAAAAAAAGTTTCAGTTTTACTGTCAATTTACTTGACTAGGCTGTATGCCCTATGCTATTATCTCTTCATTAAAGAGGAGAAAGCGTGAGGAGAATAAGAACTCATGAGAATAAGAACTCATAAACTTCCACTTCTCTCTGTCGAGAATAATAGCATAT
>CAZNGA010000123.1:0-4691 GCA_964572485.1 uncultured Chitinophagales bacterium | reverse complement strand
AAACTTACATTCTGAAAGGATACCTCCTCTTAAAATAGATAAGAATAGGATAAATCAAGTTATATTGAATTTACTTAACAATGCTATAAAGTTTACAGGAAATGGTGGAAATATAAGTGATTCAGTAAGAGATCACACTCATAATGCTATCTTCATAATAACAAGCTTTGTTTTGTCTAAAGGCTTTCCCAGTGAATCGCCGATTAGATTATATGTTAAGCTTCCAGGAATAATCCCAATCAATGTTGCAAAAACATAATGGTGAAAACTAAAACTACACAATCCAGCACCATAATTGATAACATCCCAAGGGAAAATAGGAATTAATCTTAGTAACACGATTGATAAAAACCCCCTTTGAGTTAAAAACCGATCACAAACTTCAATTTTACTTCCTCTAACAAGTTTGGCAATAAAGCTACGGCCTAAATACCTTGCGATCAAAAATGGAATGACAGATGAAATTGTTGCTGCACATACTGTGTAGAAGGTGCCAGCGAATGGCCCCCAAATAGCACCACTTGTTGTTGAAAGAAGGGCTCCAGGAAATATAATAATAGACGTAACTGCATAAAGTAAGAAGAAGACTATAGGTCCCCAAATTCCTTTAGAATGGATAAATGCTTGAAGATTGTCTATCGAAATTCTATTGGGTAAATTAAGTAAAAAATAAAAACCAACTACAACCCAAATAATAATGATCAATAAAACAAATTTTCCCTTGGTTCCCAAATATATTTCATCCTTAAATAAACTGATAATAAAGCCGATCTTACTTGAAATCAACCACTGTTGCTTGCAATTGTATCCACTTGAGAACCCAAGCGGACATCCTGGAGGATTAGTTCTTTATAAATTCTATGTAGTTTCTTAAGGATTCTATGCCCTTGATCATCCTGGGAGCATTTTCCTTCACAAATTCCGTTTCATCCGTTTTTGATTTAGGAGGGTTTGACTTGTACCGTTCAAACGCCTTTTTTCCATCATAATCTACAAAAGCAATTCGAGCACCGTAATCATCAGGACTAAGCATCAAGGAATCTCCTGTAACAGTAGCCACATGGTATGGATGAGAAAGCAAAGATTGCCCCAATTCATTTGAACTCATTATACCCTTTATTTTCAGATTTTCCTTCAATTGGTTAAAGTCAGCGTAAAAATAAAATCCGCCTTTTGGCTTGGTGGCAATTATGCCTTCTAAGTTGTTAAATGCGTTGCTGAAGTAAAATCCCATCATTCGATGAATTTCCCGTGTTATTTTCAAATATTCGCCTATGTCTTGATTTGGTTTATAAGCTTCTATGGCGGCGAACTGTGTCGGGGTTGATACATTTGTGTAGACTGTGGCTGCGATTTTTGAAAAATCGGCAAAAAGCCTGTTGGATTCCAATCTTGGAAGGATACATGACCCTAGCCTATATCCCCCTGCTGACCTGTCTTTTGAAAGACCATTGGTGACGAAGGTCCCTTCCGGATACAACAAACCGATACTAGTGAAATTTCCCAAATTGTAGGTGGATAAAGCATAAATTTCATCCGCAAGGATCAACATGTTGTATTTGCGGCAAACCTGAACGATTTCAAGCAGCTCATTTTTTGAGTAAACCTGACCAGTTGGGTTGTGCGGATTATTTATAATCAACAGATGTTGGGTTTTTTCATGGGTAAGTTTTGACAGATAATCATCTAATTCGTCAGGTTGAATTTTAAAGTCATATTTGAGCCTCAGCTTATAGGTATGGTAATGTTTACCTAGCAATCTTAGTTGAGGATAATATCCAATCCATGACGGAGCCGGAATGATTGCTGAGCCGCTGATCATAGAAAAGATTGTGAAAATCAAGTCTTTTGTACCTGGTCCAATTATAATTCGAGAAGGATCAACATCTAGACCGAAATGCCTTTTATTGAATCCAGCAACTGCTTCTCTAAGCTCAAGAATGCCTTCAGCCGCAGAGTAATGTCCCTTGGCTGAGTTTTTGGCCAAAGCTTTTTCGAGCGTTTCTGGAACGTGAAACGGGGATTGACCGAAAGCAAATCCTGCAAAATCATGATCACATTTTCCTTTACATTTCTTTCGTGCGTTAGCAACCATAAGCCCGACCTTTAGGTTTTCAGGCATGGTGATGGTATCTACCCGGGGATCAATATTTATATCCAGAATCATTAGACATACCCTCCATCTATAAAGGCCAATAAGTAATAAGCTTTTAAATATTAATGATCAGCAACAAAGCGTTCATGTGCCATCGGTATCTTCGTGATTTCAGCTAATTCAGAGGACAATGACCTCATATGCTCAGGACCGACCTCTTTAATAGTGCTGCATCCGCATAAACGACAAATTTTGGCAATTTCGTTGGTCGATACTCTCAATAGATTTGCCACCTGCTTTGTTCGTTCTTGCACATTTAGCCTGCGTCTAAGGGCCGGATCCTGGGTCGTAATGCCGGTAGGACATCGTCCACTCTCACATGAACGGCAGTAGACACAACCCAAACCGAACTTAATGTATCCAGAAGTGTAGACAGCATCTGCACCCAGGGCGAGAACTTTGGCAAAATCAGCAGGGCCTTTCAATCCACCTGCTGCAATAAGTGTAAATCTATCGCGAAGCCCTTTTTTACTGAGGAAGGCAAGTGTTCGAGATAATGAATATACCAGTGGCAGACCGGCATGGTTTTTAGCAATCGCAGGTGCTGCTCCTGTTCCACCCTCACCGCCGTCAACAACAATCACATCAGGGTCAGCATAAGTAACAATTTCAAGGTCCTCTTCCACATGACCACCAGCAATTTTTATAGCAATGGGTACTCCTCCTGTTATTTTACGTAATATTCTCACTCGCTCCTTTAAATCCTCAGGGCCGTTTATGTCAAGATGTCGCGAGGGGCTGATGGCATTCTCGCCCGGTCTGAAACGAGCACCCAGTTCAATCAGATTACGTATTTTTGCTATCTCAGGTGTAATCTTATCAGCAAGCAAATGTCCTCCAAGACCGGGTTTGGCGCCCTGGCCGATTTTAATCTCAATCATATCTGCGCGCTTTAAATCATTTTGCTCTACTCCAAATCTCCCGGTACTATATTGTAAGGTCAGGTAACGAGCAGCCTTCCGTTCCCGATCATGCATACCACCTTCACCAGTGTTTGACATAGAACCCACTGCAGATGCCCCTAAAGCAAGGGCTTCCTTAGCTTCCACAGATAATGAGCCAAAACTCATAGCACCGATAAGGATAGGTGTATCCAATTTTATTGGTCGTTTCGAACGTTCTCCGATGACAATTTTCGTATTTACCGGTTCATTATCAAGCAGAGGAGGATGTTTGAGTTGGCCTGGAAGAAAAATCAGATTATCCCAGTCTGGAAACTTCCTACTTGTTCCTTTGCCTTCGACAAGTGCTTTGCCAGTTTCTGCAACCTTAAATGCATTGTTGCGTATTTCAGGGTTCCATGCCCCCCAATAGTCCTTATTCAAAGTTACATGATATATAGATCCTGATGGACAACTCATTGTGCAATATCCGCAGCCAGTGCAAGTGTTAATTCTTGCCTGAGCCGGCATACCGCGATAAATAGTGAGATTCTCTCTGGGGCACACGTCCACACACTTCAAACAGTTGATGCAAAGCCTTTCATGCCATTGGATTTGAAACATTTAACTATTCCTCTTTTATGACAGGTGCCATGTTCTCAAAGTGAACCTTCCGGGATGCCGCGATTGCAAGATCCTCTGCGCGGGCAACCGAAAATGCATCAAAAGCTATATCAATAAGATCGACATATTGAATTGTGGTCAGGTTATGGAAACTCTCATCGCAGCCGGCGCAAACGGTTACAAGCTTGTCTGCGCCGGAAGAAATGAATTCTCGAATCTTGATATTGCGGTTATACTGGTCAATGTGCTTCGGAGCATAATAACGGGACACATCTCCACAGCATTGGCCCCTTTCCCCATGGGACACCAGCTCATGTATTCCACCTATTCTCCTGATAAAGCTGCGCAAGGGGCCGTGGTTGTCATGCAACGAGCGAAAATTGCATGCGTCATGAATGGCATAGGTATCTCCTATGTGTGCGAATTCAATTTGCCTTGAAATATTCAGCTCAAGCAGCTCCTCAACCGGATGGCGGACTTGGGGTCTGGAACTTTCATCGATTTGACTCACCAGATCGACCATGGCATTGTAACAATGGCCGCAATTGGTTATGATTCGTTTTGGATTGACTTTTTTCACCATATCAAGAAGCCGTGGCTTGATAGAGCCCATATCCGAATGGCCCCGATAAAATCCAAAAGTCCCGCAACAGTACTCAATGTTTCCAACGGTAGCATAATCTACTCCTGCTGATCCCAGCATTTGTTCGAGCTTCATACATTGAGAAGGTTGGGAATAGACGTAGCAGCCATGATACAAAAGGACTTCAGCAGGTTTAAGTTCATTTAAATTGTTATACCACTCCTTCTCCTCTTTCTTCCATTTGGACAACAAAAATTTTTCGATAGCAGGCTGTTTGACCTGCCAGTTTGAATACGGGTGAATATTCAGGCGATAACGGAGGGGGTTGCCAGTCATATGTTTCATCAACATATTACCGTGACGTCTATATATTCCTTCCGGGCAACTTACATAACAGCGATTGCATTCAGCACATTTCAAGTTCGCTTCAACCAGTTCTGAATTGAGA
>CAZNGA010000122.1:0-4778 GCA_964572485.1 uncultured Chitinophagales bacterium | reverse complement strand
ACCTCAACTCTTTGGTGGCGCTATCGTCTAGGGGACTAGGACGGGTGGTTCTCAGCCATCAAACCGGGGTTCGAATCCCCGTAGCGCTGCCACCTCAATTCATTGAAAATAAACACGTTATTTCCTTTCCTGCATTTTTAATGCTTGTCCCGTGTTCTAGATATGTTCTAGTTGAGCGCCGATTGTGCTGAGATGGAAGATTTTTCTTGGTCTCATCGTCAACTTCATTCATGGCTTTTTTCATAAGATCCATACTGGATCGAATGTAAACTTCTGCAGAGATTTTGGCACCTGAATGTCGGAGCAGGCGAGAAACAATTAATGGATCCACTTTGGCTTCGTGAAGCCGCGTAGCACTTGTTCTCCTTAAATCTCTGAATTCGAGTCCATCAATTTTGGCTCGTCTCCTTGCTCCCTCAAAAGCGTGCTGGCAGGTTCTGATTGGCCTTAACTCACCGGTTCCAGGATCCTCATAGTTGAAAACGAATGGGGACCTTCCGCTATTTTCTGCTATTAACCGCTCGAATATCGGTTTCATTTTCGATCTAATGGGGATTACGTCCAGCTTGTCTGTTTTGTTGTTCTCTGGACGAATTGTGATTGTCTCCGCTTCCAGATCAATGTCTGAAGTTTTCAACCTCAGGATCTCCTTTAACCGCATGGCTTGGAGAAGTGCGCATTGGATAATAGGTCTCAAATGTGGAGCGGCTTCTGCCATCAACCTCTCTTCCTCTTCATGAGATAGGACTCGTGTTCTTCTGTACATGGATTCTTTTGCGAAGTGTAGCTCTCTACTCACTAGATTCTTTCCGATGATATACCCAAATTTTTCAGCAATGTTTATCATCCGGCTTAACACTTGAAGGTGTTTGTTGATCGTTGAGCCCTTGATTTCTTCAATACCCTCTTTTTTGGGCTTGAACTGGGTGATAAAATCACTAACATCCTCGGTACTTATCTGTGATAACAACATTTCACCAAAGTAGGGGAGGAGCCGATTGTTGATAAATTTCTCATCAGTTTTCCAACTATCCTTTTTCTGTTTTGCATACTTTTTAAGATAGACCGGTGCGAATTCACGGAATGTAATCTGTTTAGATTCGTTTTGTTTGATGGAAACCTCTCTGACTTTAGCTTCCATAGCGCGAATAACATCTTCTCTTGAGGTGGCATTAGGAACTGTCACTTTTCTGAGCTTTTTTTCTTCATCATAATACCAGTAGCACCATGAAAAACCTGATTTTAACCTCCTTTTGAATACGCCTTTTTTACCGAAGTCCCAGCGCCGCTTTTTATTTGCCACAGCGCTGTCTCCTTTCAAATACAACTTATCATACTGTTCTACGGATATGTCAAGTTGTTTTGGTTTAGGAGTAAGTTTCAGTATTTTTGCAGTGCTACTGTGGCATTGGAACAACCATGTTTCGATTTCTTTGGGATGAAACCGAATTCCAAGCCCTTTCTGTTTTATATGAGGGATCTCATTATTTTTAACTTTTTTATAAATAGTTTTTGGGTGAATATCCAGGAGTGAACTGAGTTTTCGAACATTGAGGAGATATTTCATAGCTTGTACACATGGATAGAATCGTTAAATTCAAAAAGAAAGTTTCTTTGATGAGCAAAAGAAGTTCTTTGCTGAGCAAAGAAAATGACTTTCATGAATCACCAGTTTTTGCTGTGCAAAGACATTTATAGAACCCAACTGGGGAAGTTCTTTGCTGAGCAAAGACATTATAAATATCTACCATCTATATCCCTATGATTTGAATAGCCCTACTATCTCACGCTTTATCCGGATGTACAGCGCTCGCTTCTTTTTATTCCGCTCCTGTTTCGATCTCTTTGCTGGATTAGCCGGATGAAAATTAAAAACTCTTTCGTATCGTCTGACCAGTGTGTGGATTCTCTGAAGTTTGTTGGGCATCCGAATCATTGCGCGCCACCGGAGCGACTCCTTGAATTTAGTGGGAGTTTGGTCCGTTCGACCCCATTTGATGACTTCAAGACACCGGAAAGCCCATAGCCTGAATTTCGACAGAGAGAACGTTGCAGAGGAGGCGTGTTTTGAGGCCAGGGAGTGCGTATAGTAGAGCTCTTTGTCTATATCGGGATCCCCAGTTTTTTGTGCAAGTATCATCGATAAGAAAAATATGTCGATTGGCTTGAGATAACCTTCATTTATCAGCGGTCCTTTTAACAACTCGTATCTCAAGGGTACAAATTGATCGTTTATCCTACCCTTTTTTCTCCGAATGCTTCCTTTTTCAGTGGAAGACATTTAAATTTCCTTCTGAGAAGAAAGAGTAATTTTTGTGCTTTGAAGTTTGACGCATGTCCCCGAGATAAATTGAATTTTGGTTATTACAGTCCACTTCTTCTCCACATCATCACCGTTATTCAGCTCATGTGTTTATGCCTTTTGAAATGAGCTCCTTAAATTTTCTATTGATCGCTGCAGAGATAATTTCTCCTGCAACTGAATTTATAGGGTAAACACACTGTATTTTTTTCCCGTTCGGTAAAATTTTTTCAGGATAGACCAGCCGGTAAGAATTTGAGTTTGAGAGGCATGTGTAAATTCCGATATTACCCAGATATAATGAATTGTTTACAACACAAGAAGCAAATGCAACTAGCCCATTTATAGGTTTAATTGGAAAGACCTGAATCTCTGAGATTGTTATGGAGCACATAATTCATCACATTTTCATTGTCTATATTTTAAAATAATAAAAAATTGATGGCAACTGTAACTTATTTAAAATGAATAACTTATGTTAAGTATTGTGTTATAGCTTATTCAAATAATCTTACTTAAATTAGAAAATATTGGTTGGTTAATATAGAAATAATGATTTTGAATGTAACGTACACATCAGCATATTTTTCGGATTTTTGGTGTACGCTTTTCTCTTCTTTCTGTCATAACACAAGCTCCCGCGACCACATTGCATAAATCATCATGGCCAAAGAAGTTATCTATTGAATCTTTTCCACCTGATCGAGATTTTCTTTCCAAGCTACAAAATTGTGAAACAAGTCTTTTATTGTCCAGAAGTTCCACTTTTCCATTGGAAATAAGTGGAAGGAAATTTAAGTAAATTTCTGATTTGGATAGAGGTGAAGACTTAATAATAATATTTACATTGCGGAAAGCAGAAGTTACCCATTCACCCCCATAGCGATCAGAATGAATACTATAAATGCCATAAGTTTTTAATACATTTCTGTATTCTGAGACTACATTTTCAGGACGAAACGGTGGCCTTATTTCTCTGATGGCATCAACTATTATTGTTCCACTCCCATTCTTATGAGCAATTGCTAGCGTGAATGAGTCTTGCCTCCCCCCTGACGGATCTATAAAACCGTAATACTCTACTCCTCGGATTGGTGGTAATTCCAACCGTAGCGGAACTACAGCAGCTTCTACCAATTCGAGAGGTAGTAAAGATTCAACATCTTTTCTGAATTCTGCTTCCCATTCAGCACTTGCTGCAATAGGATCCTCCCTGATTGCATTGTTGATCATATCTTTGTCAATTGTTGGATTCATCTGTTCAGTATTTGCTTTCCAGATAAAAGGTCCATCAGGTTTTCCAAAGTTTCTCCTGTATTGGTCATATAAAACTCCGTTTTTCCCGTAGGGAGTACTGATGCCAAGCAGCAATGAGTCATTTATAGTTGATAAAGCAGGTCGTATTGCAGCCAAAACCTCTTTATCTGGATTTGCAGAATCCTCAGAACGCCAAAAAGCAATTTCTTCAAGAATTGCAGCCAATAAAGTGAAACCTCGGATTGTTCTGAAGTTACACGTCTTTACTGAGATATTTACTCCATTTATTAACTCAATATCAAAGGTCAGATCCTTTCGTACTAATTTCTGAAAACTCGGATTGCTTTCTAAAATTCCTGAAACATAGTTTTTAATAATCCTGGCTTGTGCTTTGTCATTAGCAATGATGAAAATTGATCCTTTTTCTCCGGGGCTCAAAAATTTCGACCAGTCCTTGAAAGCTGCCAAATAAACAGCAATCACTGAACTCATAAATGATTTCCCTGAACGCCGCCCACAAATTATATAGCTTTCTTTGACCCGACGGTAGGTTGGACTGTTCAAGCCCGTGCAAGCATTGAAGAAGTCGAGATCTTTTTTATTTTTAATTGAAAGCCCAAACAAACCTTGAAGGTACACTTCCCAACTGTGCCATGTCTCCATATCTTTAAATAGTGGTAGAAAAAATCTTTGATCATTTATTGCCTGAATTATGTTCATTTTCCTTATCAACAATCTGGTAGGGAGTCATTATTTCTTCAACTTGGATGGGCTCGAGTCCCAAGGCCATAATTGCCTGTCTTTGAGAATTGATTAATGAAAGATAGGTCGATGCTAGTGCTGGTTGTGGCGTAATAATACTGCGTCTATACTGATCAGGTCTCAAAATCCCCTGCTTTTTGAGATACATCTCGATCATACAAATCATTCCTTCAGTTTTAACAATTTGTCCAATTAGGAGCTTCTTCTTCACATTCAGCTTTGGTGTGTTTTTTTCGAGTTCTGCTTGCAACTCTTCCATTCGTCGACCGAGGGCACGTGCGCCTCTAATTGAGGGCACTTTACCACTACGTGCTAGGCTCCAAGCGCCATGTTTTTTTGCAGCTTGGTTACCTGGGAGAAAACGACCGACTTCATCTCTTTGTGAAATATGATTGTTGGATTGAGATATAACAGAAAGTTGTGGATTTGATAAAGAAAAAAGCGTACCTTTAACGGT
>CAZNGA010000121.1:0-4901 GCA_964572485.1 uncultured Chitinophagales bacterium | reverse complement strand
ACTTATCCAGGTATTCCTGGAACAGGACCTGCATATAGGAATTTCCCTCTTTTATGATCTCCTCTTCATCGATCCCATCCTCAAACCTACGATGCATGATCTTTTTGAAGCGGTTTTCGTACGAAAAACTATTGGTACCCCGAATATAACCGAAACCTTCAATAAATGTGTAAAACCCAATGTCAGGGCATGAAGGATTCAATAGATCTTTGCTCCAGGTAAAATTATGATGGGGAAGTTGAAGTTGAGATAATAGTGTCGCCCCAATGTCAACCTGCCCTCCAACTTTGTCAATGAGCAGCCCCCTAAATTTCTCTTTCACTGCGCCACCAAAGAAAAGCATTGGGATCTTATGCCTTTCAGGAAGGAATATCTGCCTATTTACCGGCCAATGGTGGCTGTGATCAGAGACAATGATGAATAAGGTATTGTCATACCATGCTTGTTCCCTGGCTTTTTCAATGAACTTACCTATGCAATTATCGGTATAATGAACAGCACTCAGATATTCATAAGCTTCCCTTTCCTTTTCTTCTTCTCCTTCCTCTTTTTTGAAACGGTTCTGCCATTGGTCAGGAATGTCAAATGGCTCATGCGAACTTAATGTAAATATCGTACTGAAAAAGGGCGTGGTTGCTTGGTTGAGGTCCTTGAGCATCAGGTCAAACACAAATTCATCATGCACTCCTAAACTGGCTCGTGGAAAATCGCTTGGAAAATTCGAGGTCTCAATGATCTTATCAAATTGGTTAAAGATCAGATAACTCTTTATATTTCCATAATTCAACTCCCCTCCAAAATAGAAGTAGTTTTGATATCCCAATTCCTTTAATTGTTGATTTATGGAATGCAATTTTTCGAATTTGTTGGGTTGGGTGGTGATCGATGTAGCAGGCTGCGCCGGAAATGAGCTGAAAATTGCCACAATCCCTTTATCGGAACGCATCCCGGCAGCATAGAAATTTGTAAAAAGAACCCCTTCTGCTGCCAATTTTGTGAAATATGGCGTGATGTTCTTTTCACCACCAAGTGGACTTATGATATCAGCAGTCCACCCTTCAATGATCATCAATACAATATTTGGCCTTGTAGTAGTAAGGATCTCTGTTATGGTATCTGTTGGATATTGATGAGCATCTTGAACAATTTGAGAAGCATCTGTCAGCTCGTAGAACTCATACGGATTGTTGTCCAGGTTCTCCCAATTCTCTGAAATGCTATGAAGCAAGCTCCATGGTGAATTTACCGCTGTGTGATTCATAATGTTATCTTTCGAGAAATAGGCAGCACTTTGATTGATCGGTATTTCCTGTAAGCCTCCTCTTACTCCTACAATGATCAGGAATAAGAAACTCAATATTCCTAATGCTGTTTTACCAATTAATAATACCTTATTCTTTGATTTCCGGGGCGCCATATTCACATGAAAGAACTTCAAGTAGCAGAAAATGCCAATGAACGATTGCAATACAAAGATCAATATTAGCAATAGGAGGGGTGAGGAGGCCGCAGAAGCGATCACCTCCTGAGGATGTTCTAAATAGATCAGGGCCTTATAATGGAGCTTTGTTGCCCATTCTTCGTAGAGTGCCAGGTCAACGGTGGTGATAAAACCAACAATAATTATTATTAAGGCAACATAGACCTTGCTAATGGTTTTAAATAATTTGCTGGTAAAGAGCAATTGTAATATCATGAAAAATATAGAAAGACCCATGAGATAACATGCCGCCGAGCTGTCCAGGGAAAAAGCATGGTAAAAGGAATGAAATATCTCTGAGACAGGTAAATGATCCATCTTGTCATAGTGATACAAAACAAATACCAACCTGTTGAGGGCAAAGAAAGCCATCCAAAAGAGATAGAGCTTAATGAAAAAGAGGGCTATTTGTTTTAACATTAATGCAAGGTGGGTTAGGTTAATTTTAAGATAATTTTGCAATCATTCATGGGTCATAGGGTTTTTCTCTTCCAATTGTAACCCTAAGATAGTAACAAACCAATTGTATCCCATGAACTGTTGTATCACAGCTGCGATCTCCACAATTTCAGCAGGAGTGTAATATTGGAGAAGAGTATTGATATCTTCTTGTGTTATAGATTTTGCATCGGTGGCAGCCTTATGGGAAAATTCGAAACTTGCTCTCTCTCTCTCATCAAATGAACTCAATTCCAAATTCTTACAAGAAATGGCTTCTTCCTTGTCTCCGCCTGCCAGGGTAAATGCATGTGCATGGCTGCTGGCACAATAGTTACAATCATTTGTTGTGCTTACAATAGTGGCAATTCCTTCCTTTAACTTTCTGGAAAGGGCCCCTTGATGCATTACCCCTTTTGCCCAAACATCTTCTGCTTCCATAATATCGGGCACAAGTGCATACGCTCTGCAGATGTTTGGAGTATAACCCCAACGTTTTTCAGCATCTTCAAGCATTTGATGTGCAGGTCCGGTGATCTCACTCTTAACAGGGAGTGGTAGGTAACTCATAACTCATTGTTTTTATGTCAAAGAAAGTGGTTTTATTTTGTAATGCCAATAAAAAAATGTTTGCCTCTCAAGGAAAAGTTCATTTATTGAAGGTTAAACGGAAATAAAGGCGATTGTACCCTCAAGACAGTTTCTAAGGTATGATATTGTAAGCTAGTTTGTTAAGGATGTAAATTGAATATTAATTTTGTTGCTGATACAATTAAAATTGATTCTAAAAAAGGAGAGAAAATCACTATATTATTAAATCCACAAGTTTCATGAAGGAAAAAGAAATTCTATACTGATTGAAAAGTCATCGCCTGAAGCAAATTCCCGTAAATAAGGAAACAAAACTACCTTTTTTAACGTTATATTATATAATAGGCTTATAAACATAATGTTAATAAAATTATTTGGATTTTAATTATTTTTAATAGTTTTGTATAAGTATTGGACGGCTTGATAAAAGATATTGCGCCATCTACACTAAGTACTAATATGATTTCAAAACATATTAAATTGCTTGTTTAATAACAATCTTCTATTAATACCAACCTATGTCTATTGCAAAAATAAATGTCAATTTACTCGTAGTTTTCGTTAAAGAAAGGAATAACTGTATAGTTGCATACTGCCCTGCGCTGGAGTTATCAGCTTATGGGGATTCTTTGAGTGAGGCTAAATATTCCTTTGAACAGACTTTTGAATTATTTTTAGAGGAGATTGGGGAAAAGGGTACTTTGAACGAGGTATTATTAGGATTAGGGTGGACTCTTAAAAAGGTTCCGTCGCCAGAATTTAGCCCTCCCATATTCACCGAATCAGACATTGAGTCTTTCCTCCCAAAGTATATCAATCCTATGATATTAAAAACCACCCAACATAGGTATGCAATTCCGATAAATTAATAACATGCCTAGAAGATTAGCCCCAGTCGATAATAAAACATGGAGGAAATTTTTAAATCATATTGGATGTAAGAAAATAAGGCAAAAAGGGGATCATTTAGTTTATAGTCGGGAAGGGCTAATTCGCCCAATTATTTTTAGGTCAAGAGGAGATGTTCCAATACTTCATATCAAAACGTGTCTAAAAACTCTTGGGATGACTATACAAGAGTTCTTAGGAATAATAAGTTCCTTTTAAGGATAAATGTAATAATTAAAACTTAGTGTATATTAATATATCATTACCTTTAATAATATTTCTTTACTCAATTGTGAGGTTGCAAGCACTGAAATAATGTTAAATTTAATCTACTGTAGTACAAGCAGTTATGATGCAAAATATAAATAGGCGCTTTAAGTTTAGGGTATATAGTTTGTCTGCTGCCAAATGATGATAAAAATGATCATTGGCTAAAGATCTGAAGCAAACCATAGCAAACAATTTACTCTCCTTTGGTCTAAAAAATAAGATCTACAATTTTTTTCCTTATTTTAGCTCCCGATGAATCATTGAGATAATAGCATGGATAATAAATACTATTTTATTTTTGTTGCGCTATACCTTGCCTATCAATGGTATGCTGCCAGCCAAAAGAAGAAGAGGAAAGAAATGGAGGAGAGAGAGATGAGAAGTGCTGAAGAACAAGCTTACAAAGAGGAGCCACCGGTTCAGGAAGCACCGCCCAAAACACAGTTTGATGTACTAATGAAGGAATTTGAGAAGTTCAGCGAACCGGAAAGCACTTTATTTGAGGAAAAGGACGAACCAATAGAAGAAGAAGTGGAGACTGCTGAGGTTGAAGAGAAGAAGGAACCTGAACCTTTCTTGAATGTGGAGGGATCAGTGGAATATATGGAAGAAGAAGGGAAAGAGGAAAGTGACATCCAGAGTCAGGAAAATGCACAAGCGTATCTCATTGTGGAGGAAGAAGATAATGATCGCTCTTTTGACCTGAGGCAGGCAATACTCAATGAAGCAGTACTGAACCGGCCATATAAATAGAGACAGCACCTCTCAACCTATTTCCTGACCTTTTAAATAATCGATTTTTTTAGCACCATTTGTACCGTATGGCGGCTTTTTTCCTGTTTTCCGCACTTTTGATTAATTGGTTCTGAAAACCTTGATATTATTGAATTGATTATCTGAAATGGGTGCTGCATTCCGTAAAATAAGAACGCTTGATGATGATAACTACAACAAACCAAATAATCTTCTTATGTTCATTTCTTTTGCTTCTCCAAAAGAAACGAACCAAAGAAAAAGAGAGAAAAAACGATGCTCCCTCCCGCATATAGCACAGCGCCGGCCGTTTTTTCAAGCCGGCGCTTTTTTTATGTTGCAAAAGCAGCAATCTCAGCAATAGGATTTCTTTTATCCTGTTACATAGAATATGAATACTAAAGAAAAAGGAAGATGAAAGGGAAGAGGAAGAGAAGAAAAAATATAGAACAACTCTTGAATAAAAGGTTAAAAATTGATA
>CAZNGA010000120.1:0-4992 GCA_964572485.1 uncultured Chitinophagales bacterium | reverse complement strand
ACCCATCAGCGCACGGTTAGAATCTCCGATTATATGGTATAACTATAATATGAATCATTTAACGAAGGAAAATAAAATGTTTAAAAAGTATAGAGTAATTCAAAACGGAAACCCTGTCTTAACAACAAACAATTTTAAAAAAGCCCAGGATAGAGCAATGGACTGCCTAAGAATCGGTGATGATGGTTTTGTTCAAAACTTTATGGATGTAGCCAAAGATTATTTTCATATGACTGGATGGGCGCCAGATACTGATGAATATCGCATCTTAAGAAAGGCGAGAACCAGAGGTGAGATTAATCGAATGAAAAAAAATTTTACTAAACCGGTTAAGTTAATTGTTGACAGCATGGATGAAGTGTGGTCTGCTTATAAAAAAGCAGGAATCGATCCAGAATTTATTGAAATAATTAAAAGCAACCACAAAGAATCACATATTGTTAGAACAGAAGATGGTAAAATAATTTGGTGGCTTTAAAAGCGAGAGGCTATCTCGCTTTTTTTACCCATCAGCGCATGGTTAGAATCTCCTGTTATATGGTATAACTATCATAGAACCGTTAGCCATAAGGAAAGTATTATGATAGAAATAACATTAATTGATACTGTAATGCAAAGAAATATAATTTGTATAAACAAAATTTTTATAAAAGATTTATTTCCTTATTCATTTATATTCAATGAATATAACATATATCTAATTTCAAAAGATTCTCGTTGTAAAGTATTTGAAAATACAGAAATATTTGGTGATACTTCAAATGGAAAATTAAAACTATTTGTATGTAAAAAAGTTGGTAACCCCAAATCAAAAAAGATAAAAGGAGTTTCTTATTATGAAAATATACCAAAATATGTAGAAAGAGGAGATATGGGATGGGTTAAATGGACTGGAAAAAAAATGAAGTAGTTCCAGTTAAAATTTGTCCGCATTGTAAAAAGGAAATTTAAAAAAGAGAGTTACCTCTCTTTTTTTTACCTATCAATTCATGATGCGCAGAGGCGTCCAGCTCATATTCCCCGAAAATTGAAGTGGACAACCTCTCTGCTCTCTGATCATTCGGCATTTCTGCACGTTGATTATAATATAATAAATTACCCACAAGCGCACAAACCCGGATCAAAAGACCCGGGCGTGTGGGACTACGGTCGAAGGTTTAGGGTGGCTTTTACCGCAATCAAATTGGAGAAGTTTTAGACATAGGAGGCCGGGCTTCTGGAAGTGTCTTCGGTGCGCTTGATTGTACAGCATTTGGATTTGCTCCAGCCTCTATAGGAGATGGGGGTTCTCCAGCAAACTGATCTCCCTGTGAATATGAAGGTATTTCTCCAGGAGTGTATTTCTGCGTCTCAGCAAGATCAGGCGTAGTGTCAGCCTCTATCAAGTTCATTTCCTTCAGATTGTTATAGATCTCACTATATAGACTCGGTGTAGAGTTTTTCATTGCAAGCATTCTTATCTTAAACTCTTCCCTATCCATATTAGCAAGTCTGGCAAACCGCTGTGTTAATATAAGTATCAAATTAGGCGTAGAAACCATTTGAGGCTGCTGCCCACTACCTTGAGACAACGCAGAAACTTCTTCATCAACAGCTACTGCATTTTCATCTTTCTGAGCCATCATTTCTTCGTCACGCTTGGCCTGGTATTCTCTCTCATGCATATCCATGCGGTCTTTGTTCTCCATCTCAGCGTCAGCCTGGTACATGGCATTAATCAGCATACCAGCACCCTGAGCCTCAGCCCGACCTTCTGCTTCACGTACAGCAAGCTCTGTGCGCTTCTTGAGGTCATTAGTAATATTATCAAATTCTTCCTGTGGATCAAACCCAAGTTCTTTAGTCGCAGTTTCTTTTGAGACTAGAACTTCTGAAGCGACACCTCTGGATCCATCCATCATAAGTTTCTTTTTCTCAAGATCATCAGCCATTTTAAAATCTGACATCTTAACAGAAATTTTTGGGTAATCAAAAAATCTCACAACATTATCAACAACAAAATCGATAAAAGAGTGCATGTCATTCCTGTGATTAAGGAACGTATTCTCAACAACTCTCAGAGAAACATTACTTCCGGACCAGGAAGCTCCACCTCTGATTATCTCAGGGATTATCCCTATACCGGTTATTATAGAGTCTTCAGTAGATTTAATTTCCGGGGTTACCGCGAGTACCTTAGCGTCACCACTAAAGCTCTGCATCCCCAACGGAAGCGGTACGACTGATATATAATTAGGATCTGCACGCCATTTACGTATTTCCTCTTCTATCTTGTTTTTCCATCCACCAAGATTGACAGTGGCATGGGGGCTGACATCACCTGTGCCCTGAGGAAATAACAATCTAAGAGGCACGATATGATCAAATGCAATCATCTCATTACCTTTTTTCAGCACTTTGCAATGGAAGATATCTTTCATTACAGGCATGATGACAGGAATTCCCCAACCACGCTCTGATGGATAAATATATTGTGGTGCCGGCCGTTTCAAATGGAAGATATTATCAGCCATGATTTTTAGCTGTTTTCTTTTCTTTACAGCCTCAATAACTTCTAGCCTGGTCGATCCTATAATATCCATATCTCCACGCCTTATTGACGCAGCAAGATCGGAAGGTATTGTGTAGAAATAAAAATGGTCACCAGTTATACTATTGTATTTTATATTGAGGCAAAGAAGGTCCCAGTGGACTATACCAAGCTTATCAATCTCAGTAGTATTAATATCCTTGGCCTTCATCTTGCCTTTGTAATTACAACCTTTTTCTCCGCATTCGGCATAGAATGAGAAGTTTTTAAATTTTGTTTTGAGCCCATCAGCTACCCTGTCTTTTTTACATCTTGGACAAGTGAGCATCCTTCTGAATGGAAAATTAATCGATACTACGCTATTCCCATATGAATAATAATCCATACCGGCCTGTTTCATAGCTCTTGTTATATCAAGCTTTTTTTCGAGTATATCTTTCCATTTATCAATAGTCTTATCGTCTTTGAGAGAAGATCCTTCCTCATCATTATAAAGAAGTTTCGTTATAGGATACTCTGACATTTTAGTGATGCACTGAGATACCAGACCATTTCCTAGAACGTACGCAGCGACAAATCTGAGGATATCTTTTATCCTTTTCGGCAGGAAGGTACTTGTCATATCAAGGAAAGGGCTGTCGTATTTAATAGACCCGCGAGTAAAAGAAGTCCTTACAGTACCGCCAGAAGTTGAAGTACTTGGTGTTGTTAATCCTGATCCTGCTAAACCTTCATAAGCCATAATTACCTCGATCCATATTCAAGTGCTGCTGCTTCGGCTTTTACCAGGCGTTTAGCCTGAATATCGACAACATTCTCTTCAATATTTTTAGCCTTTCCATTCACTATCTTCTGGTATCTCTTTAATATGTTCATCCATTCCGAGCTCATATTTTTAGATACCATCTTTCTCATTTCAGCGCCTATTAGCATTGCAAGTGATGGTGGTGGTATATAGACTCCTTCGTTTTTTAAAAGAACGCAGATATACTTTAAAACATCATTACTGAACGAAGCTCTTCTATCTGGCCTAATGTGCATTAAAGTCTTTACGGCACTTATAACCATACCTGGAGAAGGGCTTCTAAGGTAATCAAAATCTGCAATACATCCAGAAAATGATAATGCAGCTTGATTAAATTCAAACCAATCAGCGAATGCATTGTCGCTTCTGCAGACATGTCTAATCGCCCAAACCTTATCTCTATTAATATCTTCCAGAGCCACCCCATACTTAAGCCATAACATTTTTTCTATAGTTTCAAACTCCCACTCCCACCAGTTTGGGCCAAAGGCTTTATTTAAAAAGTCGTATATGGAAGATGCTGAAGAGTTATCATTATTTAATACTGTGTTAAATTTAATTACATTTTCTTTACGTTTCGGCAAAGATTCATTGTATCTCTTATCAATTTCTCCCTTTATTAAATTAACCTGTTCCTGGTCACCTATCATATAGGCGTCCATAAGCTGTTGGGCTAATTTACTATGAGCCATTAATATTAACCCTTTACGATACTCGAAATAGCAGTTTTTTCCAAACTACCCATTTCCTTCAAAGATGAAATTGGATTTGTTTTAAAACTTGCGGCAAAATCTTTTCCGAATGACATTTCTATCGATGCGAGCTTTATATGATCTCTTGAAGCTCTTACCAGATCATACTGAGTTGCGTCTCCAGCAAGCTTAATAGAATCAAACTCCGGATTGTTAAGGCTTCCAAATACTGTCAGGATTGGATCTGTAATTTCATTATCATATAGATATTCTATCCCAGCCTGTTTATCAAACTCAGTAATAGCACTGGCGATAACGAGAGGACTATTATCTTCAGCTTTTTTAACTATAGCATCAAGTATAGCATTACAATCCTTATCCGTTTCTTGCATTTCTATTTTTACATTATGCCTTCTGCAGGCTTCTTTTCTCATATTAATAGAACTCTTGAAATCCGGAGATATCTGGGCCGTCTTCTTCATTCTCGTATAATTTGTTATCCAGTCATAATCCAGGTTAACTCCAAGCTCCATTGCTCTTTGATCAAGAGAAAAGGCAACCTTAACCCGTTCATTGGGATGGAACCTGCTTAGATTCTTATCGAAATATTCACCAGCCTTAGTTAGCTGATCTTCAGTTTCGATCGGATATTTTTCATTATATACGTATTTCATTATTTACCTCTTATTATTACGTAATTGCTGTTACAATTCCGTTCTTTACAGTTATTGTAGCTATTGCTGCGCCAGTAACATTCAGCCCGGCGACGCCGCCAACTTTTACATTGCCTACAGTTCCTGATAATTCAACAATTTGGTTAAGTGTAACCAGATCTGTGAAAGTAACGGGATCATTAAAACCTACATTATTATTAAATGTGGTTATACCTTCGAAAGTAGCTATATTAGTAAAATTAGCGGCCTGGTTAAAAGTAGCAATTTGGTTAAAAGTAGCTATATGTGCAA
>CAZNGA010000119.1:0-5123 GCA_964572485.1 uncultured Chitinophagales bacterium | reverse complement strand
CGGACAGGATCAGCTCGGTGCACTACATTCAGTTCCCTTTTGATCAGGAATCTAAAGTGGCCTTTCTGGCGTCAAAGAATTCCATTTTTATTGGGATAGAGTATAAAGATTATGAGTTCCAATCTCCACTGTCTCCAGCCATGCTGGCATCGCTCCGTACTGATCTATAGGAAAAGCATGGTCAACTGATCCCTCGTAATCAAGGCATTCTGGGATCGTATCATCCGCCTGTCTAACGTTTTGCTGAAAATATTATCTCACTTCATGTATCTAAATTAATGGAATGATATAGAGCTAATTTAAAGCCCTGCCTGCTCGAAGCCGAAGTTTCGCTTCGGCATAGGCAGGAGACCCCGTGCATGCACGGGGATGAATGAGGAAAGCTGCTTCGACGCGGTGTCGCCGTAGCGGACGTGTCCGCCGAAGTTAAAAACGTAGGCAGATAACCGAGGCGGAGCCCAATTGCCGACATCATCCTTAAAAATCTTATCCACACTTAATTGGATATCATCTCTACAGCGATTACCTTTTATCCCACTCATTTCTAATAGCGCAGGGTCACATCGACTCAGATTTTTTGAAGCGGAAATTTTGTGTATCAATAATAAGAATTATGATGGCGTCTGGGCGGTAGTAAACTATTATAGCAACACAGCAGTCAATTTAAGTAAATGTACACGTAAGAATAGACTGACAATTAATTATATGAGCAACCAGACAGATTGTGGGGATGCGTAATATTTCTGTAATAAAATTATCTGTGATTCTTATAGCCCTGTCAATCAGTACAAATCCGCTATATTCACAAAATCAAAGCATCAGGCTGCAGAGTATTACGGTGAACGATGGTTTATCGCAATCATATGTCAATACGATTTACCAGGACAGTCGAGGGTATATTTGGTTTGGAACCACTGACGGACTAAATCGATATGATGGTTACAATATTAAAGTCTATAAATTTGACCCAGACCTCGAGCAGTCAATATCAGATAATTTTGTTCGCTGTATAATTGAGGATAGCAAAAAGCGCTTATGGGTTGGAACCGATGCCGGTGGTTTAAACCTGTATGATTTAAACAAAGATCAATTCAAGCAAATCCCCTTGAAGCGGATGGAATCTGATACCTTCCAAAAGGAGCAAATCTGGGATTTACAAATTGAAGCTGACAAGCAGCTTAGAATTGCTACAAATGACGGCATATATACTATTGATCTTGATGCAGATGATTTCTTGGTAGAACGATTCACAGAAGCAAGTGGAACAATACGAGGTATCGTTTCTTCGATGGATGGTTCTGGCTGGTATGGGAATGAAGCAAAGGGCCTTTTTGGGTATAAGGGAACAGAAATTACCCACAAGCCGATGTCTGGTATATTTAATGAAGCCACCATCTATGATCTGCTGCTTGAGGGGAAAGAAACACTCTGGGTTGGGACAAAAACGGGGCTCTTTAAATATGATATTCCCTCTGAAGAAATCAGCAGGGTTTCATTGCCTTTAACGGGCGACCCCCCTGAAATAACGACTCTGGCTTTCGGTCCGGAAAAGAGACTCTGGATAGGGACATCAGATCACGGACTTATTTCCCTGGATACCGAATCAGAAAAAGTTGATGTGTTTATTCATCTACCTGAAGATCCCTATAGTCTGAGAGAAGCAGGAATTCGTAAAATATTCTTTGATAGAAACCATTTGCTATGGATCGCAACACGGGGGGAGGGAGTACAATTTTTTAATCCACAAACACCTTTCGATTATTATGGTTATAATCCCCAAAGCATAAATGGACTCAGTCACCCCAGTATAAGAGCAATACTTACCGACGAAACCGGTCTGTGGGTTGGTGGTTATGAAGGGCTTGACTTCTTTTCGAAAGAAAACAACCGGCGTACTCATTTTGGAGCAAGTAATTATGGTTTGATTAATAATAATGTCTATAGCCTGGCTAAAGATGGTGTTGGCAAATTATGGATAGGCACTGAAGGTGGCGGATTATTCAGTTTAAACAAAAGCACGGGGGTGATTGACAAGGTTGAATTTGATGCAGCTAAATCATTTGCCTTAGACTATATCTTTGAATTATTCTTATCTCAAGACTCTTTACTCTATCTCGGGACAGGAACAGGTCTATATTTCATCAATCCAGCCAATAATTATTCAAATGCTCCTCAAAAGATCGTTTTGAGAACAGAACAGTTTGAAGCTCTTGATCCAGAAAATATTATTGCCATAAATCAGGATAGAAATAAAAACTTATACATCGGAACTGAGTCAGCGGGATTGTTTGTTATTAACCAATTTCATGAACCAGTGGCACACTATGTCCACGACCGAAATAAAAGAGAATCAATTTCAAGTAATCGAATAAAGGTACTGCATTTTGATTCAAATGGTCAGCTCTGGATTGGAACTGCTGGTGGAGGTCTCGACCAGTGGGTCCCTGAATCAAAATCTTTTATCCATTACGATGAAAATGATGGTCTCGCAGACAATACTGTCTACGGCATTCTTGAGGATGAATTCGGGTCATTCTGGCTAAGTACCAATAGGGGAATTACATTATTTGACAAAAAAGAAGGTGTCATAAGAAATTTTGGGATTGAATCTGGCTTGCAAGGTCTGGAATTTAATACCGCAGCATTTTATAAAAGCATAGATGGAGAAATGTTTTTTGGCGGTATCTATGGCCTAAATATCTTTTCCCCCAGAGAAGTAAGGTCTAAGAATATTGCATTACCCTTGATTATCACTGATCTGAAAATATCTAATCGCTCCGTTAAAGTCGGCACGGAAATACTTCCCACTGACATAAACAGCCTGACTGAACTAACCCTTAGCCATAAGGAAAAGATAGTATCCCTGGACTTTTCAGGAATGAATTTTTTGGCTCCCAGGCAGACCAGATATAGATATATGATTAAAGGAATCCATGCCAACTGGATTTATACCAGCCCAGGTGATCGGGGGGCCAGCTTCACCAACCTCCCTGCAGGTAGGCATGTATTGTCAATTGAGGCTGCGCCCTCTTCTTTAGCCAGATATGGTGACCCACGAACAATAGATCTAAACGTAAAACCCGCTCCATGGCGTGCCTGGTGGGCTTACATGATATACATGATAGGCTTATTGTCCCTGCTTTGGCTGGTTAGACGAAATGAATTAAAAAAAATAACATTGAGAACAGAACTTGAATCCAGAAAAAATCAGGCTCAAAAAACTGCCGAACTTGATGAATTAAAATCTCGAATAATTGCCAATATTTCTCATGAGTTACGGACTCCTCTAACCCTTCTGGAGAACCATATAAAGAAACTTTCTCCTTTAACAAGTTCTTCTGGTTCATTAAACACAAAAACCAGTTTCATAAAAGCCCAAAAAGATCTCTCAAAAATTACCACCCTGAGTGATCAACTCGATGAACTCTCTCGATTTGCGACTGGAACGATAAAACTAAAAGCGCGTGAGGAAAATCTGGGTGAGATCTTATCGGAGACAGTAAGTGGAATTCGCGATGCTGGTGAAGACAAGGGAATTACTTTCAGGCTAAAAGCTGGTGAGGAACCAGTAATGCTCTATCTGGACAAACAAAAAATTCTACAGATCATATATACACTATTGAAAAACACCATGAAAATCAGTCCTCCGGAAAGTAACATATGCCTGGATATTATCGACGCTTCGCAATTTAATGATCGTGGTATTGGTCTGTTTGTTTTTGTCCAACTGACCAATGCATCAGAGAAAATTTCGGATAAAAAACAATCTGAAATGATGGACAGGATAACCAGGGTAGAGGAAGGTACAGGTAAGCCACTCAGCGATCTTGATATCGATATGGCATTGGTGAGAGAATTGGTTGAGCTGCATGGGGGCTACATTTTAAGAGAGCAATTAGCTGAAGATGAAATAGTCTTTCTCCTCTCCATCCCAATTGGTCGTTTTCACCTGGCTCCAGATGAAATCATGGTGGATGAGGGTCTAAAGGGTAAGCACTTAAAGGTTGAAGACTCCGCTATCCCCGATCCAACAAAACCCAAAATACTTGTTGTAGAAGACGACAATGAGCTGTGTAGCTTTATCCATGATGTTTTAATAGAAGACTATAGTATCATTTTAGCAAGGGATGGCCAGGAGGGTTATGAGGCTGCCCAAAAGAACCAGCCAGACCTGATAATTTCGGATATTGCCATGCCCAGAAAAAGCGGTTTGGATTTACTGAAAGATATCCGACAGGACCCCTTACTTACCAACACACCTGTGGTGGTTCTCACGGCATTGGTATCCAAAGAAGATCGCATCAAAGGTTATGAAGCCACAGCCAATGATTATATATCTAAGCCATTTAGTATGGATGAATTAAAAATTCGTATCCGCAATATATTACAATCCAGAAAACAACTCTTAGAGACGGCCACTAATGCTAAGATGCCAGATATTGGCCGGGATAGCTCAATCTCAAAAGCTGATGACAATTTCTTTACTAAGGTCAAAGAGACCGTTGAGAAAAATCTGGGCAATACAGAATTAAATGCAGAAATGATTGCTCAGGCTGTATTTATGAGTAAGCGTCAACTCGAACGCAAGCTAAAGCCAATGACAGGTCTTAGTCCCGGGGAATTTATCAGGCAAGTTCGCTTTATACGTGCTCGCCAAATTCTTCAGGAGGGCGAGGTGATCACAGTCGCCGAAGTATCCTACGCGGTTGGCTTTAAAAATGTCAAATATTTTTCCCGGCTTTTCAGAAATCAATTTGGACATTCCCCGGCTGAATTACTAAAAGGCTAATCCTACCCTCCTCAAGCACACCTTAATTCAATTTAGCCCATATCGCAAAACTCCTTAATGCCGTCAAATGGCCAGGAGTAATTCTACGACATCGGGATAGAAACACGACATCAAATGGCTAGGCATGGTTAATCCGGAGTAAAAATGCGACAAAACAGGGCTATAAATGCGACAATATTAATCTTATTTGTTTGATATACATCTTTTCCTTTTATAATTGTGACGAAATTAATCACGAAGAGTCTTTAGGAGGGATGTATGAACAAAAATTATGCAAAACATTTCAGAACTAATTTAATGTTAGTACTTTTGCTTATTATGGCACCAGCCACAT
>CAZNGA010000118.1:0-5429 GCA_964572485.1 uncultured Chitinophagales bacterium | reverse complement strand
GTTGGCAAATATCTTTTAATTATTTGATAACGATTCAAAAAGTTAATTGGCTGATGCGAAAACATTTATTTACAACGTGTTCTGCTCTCCTAATTTTCTTAGCTATTTACAACAACACTTTGCTTGCTCAGGCATACATACCCATCCCTGAATCAAATGCCCGTTGGATGATATACTTTGAAGACACAATGGGACAAGGTGTGCACTTCTATTATTACAATGGTGATACTATCATTGATAGTAATACATACAAAATAGTTTACGAAGACTGTGAGGGATTCTATGCAGGTGGTTTGAGACAAGATACTTCTAGTCGACAAGTTTATTTTATACCCCCTGACTCAGCAATAGAATATCTTCTTTTTGATTATTCTTTAAATCTTGGTGACACCTTAAAAAGTTACTCTTTTGCACAATGCGGTTATTCTACTGGTGGAGTAATTACTTCGAAATCTATTGAATCAATAGATAGTATTTTGATTGATTCAAATTACCGTAGATTAATATTAGGAAATTATTTCAGCTTGATTGAAGGCATAGGTTCGGCAGCAGGCTTATTTGAAGGAGTGATTGAAAATTATGGTGGATTTTATTGGGAACTACTTTGCTTTGAACATAATGGTAAAGTGCTTTTTCCAAATTTGTTTGATACCACATTTAATGATTGTTGGGATTGGTATTATTGATTCCCTATAGTATTAAGGAACGATCCCAAATAATACAAGATGTAATTATTCAATACAATATTATTAAAAATGAAATAATATTTGATTTACAGGCATTCAATATCAAGTTATGCAAACTAGAGATATACAATTTGCTAGGCAAACCAATTCAAGCTTTTAATCTTATCGAACCCGAGAAGTTTAACCTTGCATCAGATAACTATATTCCTGGCCTTTACCTATATAAGATAAGCTCAAAAGGAGGAACTCTTATAGCAGGAAAAATTGCTATTTATTAACTTTTAAAAACATTATCATGGCCAACCTACATACAAGACGTGTATCTTTCCTGAAGCTTCAATTACTGCTTTTCACCCTAACTATTATGGTAAGCATCACTTTTACTCAAGCTCAAGGATGGAAATCCAAGATGACACCTCCTCTGTTTTTATAGTTATAAAATAAATGTTGCTAATTGTTCGTTGAAATAATAGGTTATTTTACTATAAAACACCTATAAATTATACCTTTTTCGTAATATCGCCAAATGATAAAGATATTTCTATTCTTCACCCTTATTCTGGGTTTCTATTCGTGCCAAAACGATGGGGGAGGTATCAAAAGTTTGCTGCCATCCTCTGTCGGCCAGATAGATGATATTGTGGTTGTAATGGATAAAAATAACTGGGAAGATAGCTTAGGGGCAGCATTTAGGAAGTATTTTGGATCAGAATTCCTGATCTTACCTCAGCCGGAGCCGGTATTCAAGTTAATGCATACAACTCTATCGCAGTTCCACAATACTTCAATGGCAAAATTCAGTACTATTATAATTGCAGGCAGTTTTGACCAATCATCCCCTGTTAGCAAGCATATCAAAGAATCCATACAAGATGAGAGTGGCGAGTTCCTTAGGAAGGATTCAGCTCTTTTTACTTATTCTAATGATGTATGGGCAAAGCCCCAATTGATCATTTATTTATATGCAGCTACCCAAAATGACCTTATCAATAAACTAAAAACTAGTCACAACACTATCAAAAATAGGATCTATGGAGCAGAACATTCCAGAATTCTAAAATTGGTATATCATCAGGGAAGAAATGCAGGGGCAGAAGCGGTACTACATGATAAAATGGGTCTCGGTTTACAAATTCCATCCGATTACAAAGTAACACTAAGTAATGATTCGGTAATTTGGTTGAGAAAGGAGACTGCCGATATTAGCAGTAATATTTTACTCTATCAATTTCCTGCTACAGATGAATTGAAATTTGATCATCCAACTGCTTTTGCATTAAGAAATTCATTGGTGAAGATGTACATCACTACCCAAATAAAAGGGTCGTACATGAAAACAGATACTTCAGTTTATCCGGTAGTGCAACAGGATGTTACCTTCTATGGCAATCCCTCAATTATTACCAAAGGCTTATGGCACATGCATAATGACTTTATGGGGGGACCTTTTATCAATTATCTCATTCATGATGAAAAGAAGGAAAGGTGGATAATGATGGATGGCTTTGTTCATGCACCAAAATTAGATAAAAAACATCTTGTCAGGCAATTAATGGCCATTTTCAAATCTCTTGATCTTCAACAAAAGTGATGCTCTCAAGTGCTTTGACCATCTCATCCCTTTTTTTCAGATACGCCTCTTTATATGCTTCCTCCACAGGTTTTGAAGGAGGCACCTCAATAGTTAAGGGATTCACCTGGCTACCATTTTTAAAGAACCTGAAACAAAGGTGAGCGCCCGTTGCTAAACCGGTACTTCCTACGTAACCAATCACTTGACCTTGAATCACATTAACTCCTTTTTTAATACCGCCGGCTATCTTTGAAAAATGTAAATACCCAGTAGTATATACGCTGTTGTGTTTCACTTTTACATAGTTCCCATTTCCTGATTTATAACCGGCTTCCACGATCACGCCATCGCCCACCGAATTGACAGGAGTACCACGGGGTGCGGCATAATCAACCCCTAAATGTGCTCTGTAGTGCTTGAGTATAGGGTGATACCGTCTTGTTGAATATCTGCTGCTTATCCTTGAGAATCTTAAAGGCGCTTTAAGAAAGGCTTTTCTCAAACTATTTCCATTTTCATCAAAATAATCAGGTTTATCATCCTGAATAAAGTGAATTCCATAGAAAACTTTCTTCTCATGGCCAAAATAGGCTGCCAATATCTTTCCAATACCGATTGATCGGCCATCAACAAATTTCTCTTCATAGATCACCTTAAATCTGTCCTTCTTTTGTATTCGGAAAAAGTCGATCTGCCAGGCAAATACTTCAGATAGTTCCAAAGCCAATACAGGGTTCAACTTGCTCTTCACCATAGAAACATACAGTGAGGACATTATAACGCCAGATGCGCTCTTCACTTTCACTTTTACATCCTTCTTCCCTGTATAAACTAAAGCAGAATCCTGCAATTGAAATACAATATAGTCAATAGGATTTCTCTCATAAATGAAATAGAGTAATTCATTAGCGGAATCCGCTTGACAGAGAATTCTATACCTATTACCTGCCCTCATCCTCTTCACATTGAACACATCTTTGGATCTAACAGCTATTTCATGGATGGAAGAATATGGAACCTTGTATTTATGTAATATATCCGACAGGTTTTCATTTCTTTTCACTCTTCCATCATGTACAACAAAAGAATCGGTCATAAATCCATACTCATAAATTGCTTGTTGAGTATCCACCGGTATGGGTACAATAACCTCCTCCGTCACATGATCCGTTTTATTATTTACGCATCCACATAGTATTACTATTACGCTTAGAAATATCCAAACGCTTTTGGCAAGTATCCTCATGATGTAGCAAAAATAAGAAAAGCAGTAGTACTGAAAATATGAGGTTATCAACATAGCAGCAAAACATAAAATTATTGTAGCAAATCATGAATTCCTTCAAACGGTTTTGGGCAAACATTCCTAGAGATCAGCCAGATACTAGAGTTCTCTGTTTTTCAAAGTTCATCACTCTATAATAAATCAAACTTATTTTGAAAATGGACTCCCTACTGGTCCTAAAAGTTGTTCCAATGCGACCTTATGCAATTTATAAGCCTTTAATCCCTTAATAGTTAATTTATAGGATGTTCTGGGCTTCCTTTCAACAAACTCCTTCTTTATTTCAAGATACCCCTTCTGCTCGAGACCGGATAAATGGCTGGCAAGGTTTCCATCCGTACAATCCAGTAATTGTTTAAACGTACTGAAATCAACCCAATCGCTAACCATTAATATCGACATAATGCCTAACCGCACACGGCTTTCAAAGGTTTTGTCTAAATGGCTGATAATATTTCTCATATGATCCCCTTTACTGACTTACTATAAATTCCTTCAATAGGTGCTCCGATTACCACCTTTTCGAAAATCTTACTTCCCAAAAGGGAATTAATAATAATCTTCACTTTCTGTAACCTATTCATTTCAAAGGATACAATCAAAGTCCTCTTAAATCTTATCCAATTATTTGTGTAATTCAAACTCTGAATATAGTACTTTGTAGTACAAAGTAAATAAGTAATATGCACACTTCCAAATAGAATATTCCAATTTTTGCAGTCCTGCAAAGGAATACAATTAGGC
Source organism: uncultured Chitinophagales bacterium (assembly GCA_964572485.1). Classification (GTDB taxonomy): domain Bacteria; phylum Bacteroidota; class Bacteroidia; order Chitinophagales; family CAZNGA01; genus CAZNGA01. The sequence continues at coordinate 1,141 of CAZNGA010000118.1, read as the reverse complement.
AGATAGACTCATTTCAATCCACTTCCCAAAATTACTTTCTCAATTATTGTTGAATCGTTTGTGTATCCACAAATACACATTTTAGAGAATATGCTCTCAATTATTTCAAAAGAGCACATGCCTTATAGCTCTTTGCTGGCACCGTATACTGGAAATTAATTCGTTTGAGCACATTTCAAAAGTAGGATAAATCAAAAGTAGGGAAAATTGGAAAAATCGAAGTTAAACATCAAATATCAATAATATGAAAAAATCAGGTGTCACGAGAAAAACTACAAAAAGTAGTAGATTGCCTTTGGCAATGATGCAGTTATCAACATTGCATTTCAGATCAAAGCATCCTTTTCTATCTCATTGAACCCTTCATTTAAAAAAAAATCCTCATCTTCAATTGTAATTCTAAGATATGCACTTTACAGAAATTGATCTTTCCTCAGAATTCGATTTTAAAACAAGTCGGAGCAGCGGGAAAGGAGGACAAAATGTCAACAAGGTCTCCACTAAAGTGGCTTTGCGTTTTGATATCCCCGGATCAAGGTTATTATCATCCACTCAGAAGAGTCGGCTGCTCAGAAAATTGAAAAGCAGGATCACCAAATCAGGAGTTCTAACTATTGTATCCTCTGCAAAACCCTCTCAATTGGCTAATAAGAAAAAGGTGATCGACAGATTCTACCGAATACTTGCGGATGCCCTCCGACCTAAAAAGAAAAGAGTTCCTACTAAACCTACAAAAGCTGCTGATCGCAAGCGATTAAAAGAAAAGAAGATAGTTTCCGAGAAGAAAAAGAATAGGGCAAGTGGAATAGAGCCGGAATAAAGAATAAATATCTTCTATCCAACAATATTGAGCCTTTTTCAATTCATTCCATGAAAAACCAAGCATATATACTTTAGAAGTTAGTGTTTGGGGGTCCTCTCTTTGCCTTTGGTGCTATCGGCCAGGAAAATAATAGGAAATAGAAGCTCAATTCACTATATAGGAATGGATCAACCTTTTGGATGTAACTTTTTCGTGAAAACTGTTTCTTTCTGTCTGCTCAAAAAATTGTAATTTGTTGTGGGGGGATGTCCCGTTCCCCCAAGGGGGAAAATTTAAGTTCTCTACTCTGTTTCTATTCCTTCTCTCTCCTCCCTTTCC
>CAZNGA010000117.1:0-5515 GCA_964572485.1 uncultured Chitinophagales bacterium | reverse complement strand
ATCAATTGCTAATATACTGCTTAATTTTCATCTGCGCAAGATGCGCAATAGCAAATCATCCTCGCTACAAGCGAGGACGAGAAAGGGGCAGAAGGAGATAATTTTTCAATCTATCTCCTAACATCAATTGCTAATATACTGCTTAGTTTTCATCTGCGCAAGATGCGCAATAGCAAATCATCCTCGCTGCAAGCGAGGACGAGAAAGTATTCTATTATATATTGAAAACTTATAGTTGACAAACGGAATAATATTCGTAATTTTGCAGTTGAACTTCTTTGTTCATGAGTGATAGCATAAAACACGAGTGCGGTATAGCACTGATAAGGCTTCTCAAACCTCTGGATTTCTACGTCAAAAAATATGGCACCTCACTTTACGGGGTAAACAAGTTGTATTTATTGATGGAGAAGCAGCATAACCGAGGCCAGGACGGAGCTGGTGTTGCCTCCATTAAATTGGATATGAAACCCGGGGAAAGATATATAAGTCGGCATCGCTCCATTTCTTCCCAACCCATTGTCGATATTTTCAAGAAGATCCATGCGAAGTATAAAAACAAGAATGGAAAAAAACTAAGTGATGGAGACTCCATAAAAAGGCAAATACCATTTGCCGGAGAGCTAATGCTTGGCCATTTGCGTTATGGAACACAAGGAAAGAATAAAATTGAAGGTTGTCACCCATTTCTTAGGCAGAATAACTGGATGACAAAGAACCTGATCGTAGCAGGCAACTTTAATCTTACCAATGTAGATGAGCTCTTTCAACAGTTGGTTGAAATAGGACAGCATCCTAAAGAGAGCGTTGAATCTGTTACTATCCTTGAGAAGATCGGCCATTTTTTGGATGATGAGAATGAGCAGCTATATAATAGTTTCAGAGCAGAAGGCTACTCAAAAAAGGAGATCACTCAACTGATCGCTTCAGAGTTGAACATACAAAGAATATTAGCCAGGTCTGCCAAAGACTTTGATGGAGGATATGTGATCGCCGGATTGATCGGACATGGTGATGCATTTGTATTAAGAGACCCATCAGGTATAAGGCCAGCATTCTACTATAAAGATGATGAAGTAGTTGTGGTAGCATCTGAAAGGCCTCCAATACAAACTGCCTTTAATGTTGAAGTTGAAGATATTAAGGAGATCACACCCGGGCATGCCCTTGTTATTAAAAAGGATGGAGCAACCGGTGAGATGCTTTGCCATGAGCCCCATGAAAGACGATCATGTAGTTTTGAGCGCATCTATTTTTCCAGAGGGAATGATATAGATATTTATAAAGAACGGAAGAAGTTGGGGTACCTGCTTTCAGATTCTGTTTTGGAAGCCATTGATCACGATGTGAAGAACACCGTATTCTCTTTTATCCCAAATACGGCCGAAGTGGCCTATCATGGCCTCATCGAGGGTATTGAAGATTATCTGAATGATTATAAGCGGAAGAAGATATTTGAGATAAAGGATGACTTGGATATGGATAAACTTCAAAACCTGCTTGATTATCGGACAAGGGTGGAGAAAGCAGCTATTAAAGACTTGAAGTTAAGAACATTTATAACGGAAGATGCCTCCAGAGAAGACCTGGTTAGACATGTATATGACATTACCTATGGTTCAATAAGAAAAGGAGTGGATACTCTTGTGATCGTTGATGACTCTATTGTCAGAGGAACTACACTTGAAAAGAGCATCCTAAGCATCTTGGATCGTTTGGGTCCAAAGAAAATTGTAATTGTGTCATCAGCCCCCCAGATCAGATATCCGGATTGTTATGGTATTGATATGTCGAGGATGAATGATTTTGTTGCCTTTAGAGCAGCTATCAAATTAGCTGAGGAGACAGGACAGGAGCAAATTTTGGATGAGATTTATGCAAAATGTAAAGCCAATGAGGGGAATAACACTTCTTCACATTCAAATGAAGTGAAAAAGCTATATGATCTCTTTGAATATGAGCAGGTGTCTCAAAAGATTGCTGAGATCATAAAATCAAAAGAGATTAAAGCTGAGATAGTTGTAGTATATCAAACCATAGAGAATCTTCATAAGGCCTGCCCAGATCATAAAGGGGACTGGTACTTTACAGGGGATTTCCCAACTCCGGGAGGTAATAAGGTAGTTAACAAGGCTTATATGAATTTTCGGGAAGGGAAGAATGCCCGTGCATATGAGGAAGTGAAATGACCTGATCCATTCAATTATCCTTACACAGTCTTCATTTATTGATAATGAAAAGTAGTCGACGAGTCTATCATAATACACAATGCAAGTACTGTATTTTTATATGATGAAGGGATTCTTAATTTTGTTTTTATTGATCACACAATTTGCATTCGGTCAAATAAAAAGTGCTTCCTATAACACATTGTTGAGCACCATCTACAATAATACAGTTCCTCTTATTTCATGCGACGAATTGGATTCTTTACCCAATAAAGTAGTGCTTGATACCCGTGAGAAGGATGAATATGAAGTAAGTCATATCAAATCGGCTGTATGGGTTGGGTTTGATGATTTCACAAAAAAAAGAGTTGCATCAATAGAAAAGGAAGCCATAATAGTAGTCTATTGCTCCATTGGGAAAAGAAGTGAAGAGATAGGAGAGAAGTTAAAAAGAATGGGCTTTAAAAATGTTTCTAACTTGCATGGAGGTATTTTTGAATGGGTAAATCAGGGGCACCCTGTATTTAAGGGACCGGGTATTGAAACAGATGATATACATCCCTATTCAGCGATTTGGGGAATTTGGCTTACCAGAGGGAACAAGGTGTACAAATAATTTGTTCTTTATTTGATATCATGATAAATTTATAATGTAAAGAATTGGAAGTGAAACTAAAGAAATCTGAAATCCCTGTATCAACATCGCCAGCAGTTCAATATGATATTTTGAATCAACCAATAAATGGGTTTGGGTTACCACGTTTTGAGGATATGATGTCTACCATCGGAAAGTATCCATTAAAACCCTCATCAATAGAAATATTACAATTGAACTTTGGGTATATGTGCAATTTGCAATGTGACCATTGTCATGTAAATGCAGCACCAGATCGTAAAGAGGTAATGACCAGGAAGACCATGATATATTGTCTGGAGGCTTTGAAAAATTCGGAAATTTCAACTGTTGACTTAACCGGTGGAGCTCCAGAGATGAATCCCCACTTTCGGTGGTTCATTGAAGAAGTGTCAAAATTAAATAAGAAGGTCATTGTAAGAAGCAACCTTACCATTTTGGTTGCAAATAATGAGTTCAAAAAGCTTCCTGAATTCTTGGCAGAACATAAGGTGTGCATCATTGCTTCATTACCTTGTTATACACTTGAAAATACTGACTACCAAAGGGGTAAAGGGGTTTTTACCAAGTCAATTGAAGCAATGCGGTTATTGAATCAACTTGGATATGCCAAATCTGGTACTGACCTTGAATTACACATCGTTTACAATCCTATTGGTGCTCATCTCCCTCCCGATCAAAGTCAACTTGAACAAGTTTATAAAAGAGAATTGAAAGAGCATTTTGACATCGAATTCGATCAGTTGTACAATATTACCAATATGCCGGTGGGGAGATATCTGGATCAACTTTTGAATTCTAAGAAATATGAACCATATATGGAAGATCTTATAGAAGCCTTTAATCCAATTGCTGCAGAAGGTGTAATGTGCAGAAATACGATCTCCGTTGGCTGGGATGGGATACTTTATGATTGCGATTTTAACCAAATGCTCAAGTTAAAGATCAAGAAGGAAAGTGCAAACCATATTAAGAATTTCGATCTCTCTACATTGCAGAAAAGAGATATAGTACTCAATCAGCACTGTTTCGGATGTACTGCTGGAGCGGGATCTAGCTGTCAGGGATCAATAGCATAATTTGAAAGATGCAAAGGAATAAACTCTTGATGATCTTCATTAAGAACCCAATTCCGGGAAAGGTGAAGACAAGATTGGCTAAAGAAATAGGAGATGAAAGGGCACTTCTCATCTATGAGCAGCTCACAGATATCACCTTTCAAGTGACTAGAAATATTGATTTTGATAAGGCGGTGTTCTATTCCGATTCTATAGATTACAGTGACAAATGGACAGAAGATAAGTATCATAAAAGGATACAGCAAGGAGGAACCCTAGGTGATAGAATGCAGTATGCTTTTCAGCAGGGTTTTGATGAAAAATATAATTCGGTGGTTATCATTGGCAGTGATTGCCCTCATCTAACGACTGACCTTATATATCAAGCATTTGACCTTTTAGATACCTACGATTTTGTTATCGGCCCGGCTAAGGATGGGGGGTATTATTTGTTAGGGATGAACGCTCTTCAGAAGAATCTTTTCGAGAATAAAAAATGGAGCACCGATACTGTTTTACAGGACACACTCAATGATATAAAAGGCGAGAAAGCATCTTATATCTTATTACCTGTATTGTCCGATATCGATAATTTCAAAGACCTCAAGGAATTTGATATTTCAAGCAAGTGAATGAACATTTCAGTATAATCATTCCTACCTATAACGAAGGGGAAAATATCTTTCGCCTTGTCACCTATTTGAAAGAGCATGCAAATCAGGATAGTGGTTTGGAGATCATCGTAGTGGATGGAGGGAGTATGGATAATACAGTGTTTCAGGCAGAAGAGGGAGGGGCTGAAGTAGTGATATCCGAAAAGGGCAGAGGAGTACAGATGAACAAAGGAGCAAGTATGGCCACAGGGGAGGTGCTCTATTTTCTTCATGCCGATACCTTCCCACCCCCTTCTTATTATCAGGATATTATTAGTAAAATAGATGATCAATTCCAGGCGGGGGCTTTCCGAATGAAATTTGATAGCAGCCACCCATTGTTGACCATCAGTGGATGGTTTACAAAATTCAACATATCCCTATGTAATGGAGGAGATCAATCTTTATTTATCAGGAGAGAACTTTTTGAAAGAATTAATGGTTTTAGAGCTGAGATGGTTGTTATGGAAGATGTTGAGATAATTTCAAGAGTAAGAAAATATTCAAATTTTAGAAAAATCAACAAAACCGTAATAACTTCGGCAAGAAAATATAAGAGAAATGGGTATTTTAAATTGCAGATTATTTTTGGATTGATGCATTTACTCTATTTCCTGGGATATCCTGTGGATACCATTGAAAGATTTTATAATAGAAGTGTTTCATAAATCTGCGCCAATATAAATTGAAAAGATGGAAACTTATTTAAAAGCTACCGAAAACCTATATAAAGAAGCTGCACTTTCTCCAATGAAAGGGCTGTGTTGTACTACATCCCCTGAGTGGAATTTGCCCGGGTTGTCAATACCTCAGATAATGAATGATATGAATTATGGGTGCGGGAGCACTGTGTTTCACAACACCCTCACCAACGACCCAACAATTTTATATGTGGGTGTTGGAGGCGGTATGGAATTGCTCCAATTTGCGTGTTTCAGCAGGCGTAAGGGTGCTGTTATCGGAGTGGATGGTGTAGATGGAATGTTTGGAGGATGAGCATCC
>CAZNGA010000116.1:0-5578 GCA_964572485.1 uncultured Chitinophagales bacterium | reverse complement strand
TAAATGGCCGGAGAGGGTGGAAATTGGCGAGAGTATTTTAAGCTTTTGTATAGACTTAATGAACTCAAAACAACAGCGCGATGAAACAAAACCCTACCGCCTTGACCGCCTGTCAGAGGTTAAGGCTATGCTGCCGACGGTGAAAGAGTGGCCGGATTGGGCTAACTGGGTTGTTGTCTCTGCTGGTTTATCAATTAATTTTCATAGGGAGAAGCCATGGTGGGAATTATCGAGAGGGGATTGGTTTTCTAATCTTTCACAGCGATTAATCATGGATGGAAGCACAGGTGAATTTTTAGGCTCAAAAGTTGCAAAATCTGTGTCATTGAGGCTTTGCTGCTGGTCGCGAGAGGAATTTAATAAAACTCAAAATACTCGGAGTTAATTATGAAAAAGTACAAATTAAGTAATGAATCTAAAATCATTATTGATCACTTTACTGGTGAAGAACATAAATTACATCGTATAATGGCTTTGAAAGCATTCGATACCATTATCCAGAGAAAAGTAAAAAAGGGAGATTTGGGCGGATGGGTGGAATCAGAAGAAAACCTATCGCAAGAAGGCACGTGCTGGATTTTTGATAATTGTTGCCAATATGGGAAATCATACCGATCAGACTCATCTATAGGTTCCGGCCAATCCCGTCAAAGCGGCCAATCCCAGCAATTCGGCTACTCCTGTCAAGCCGACAACTCCCGTCAAAGCGGCTACTCCCATCAAAGCGGCGAATCCCGTCAAAGCGGCCAATCCCATCAAAGCGGCCAATCCCAGCAATTCGGCCAATCCCATCAAAGCGGCGAATCCTGGCAATTCGACCAATCCCAGCAATTCGACCACTCCTGTCAAAGCGGCCGATCCCATCAATACGGCCACTCCTGTCAAAGCGGCTACTCCCATCAAAGCGGCGAATCCCGTCAAAGCGGCCAATCCCTTCAAAGCGGCCAATCCCAGCAATACGGCGAATCCCAGCAATACGGCCGATCCCGTCAATACGACCAATCCCTTCAAAGCGGCGAATCCCGTCAATACGACCAATCCCTTCAAAGCGGCCACTCCCATCAAAGCGGCCAATCCCGTCAATACGGCCACTCCCATCAAAGCGGCGGACGTTGGGATAAGTCACAAATAACAATTCAAGGGACTCGCGATATTATAAACAACTCCAAACCAGGTTTTATTGAAATAGGGTGTATTGAGTTAAGCTTTGAAGAATGGTTGAGTAAATATAATTCTATAGGGATCAGCAATAATTACAATGCTCAAGAAATAGCAGAATACAAGAGTTATATTGACCACATTATTAAATATGGGAGGAAGTGATGAAGCGCGAAATTTGTTACATATCCCAAAAGATCAAAGAGGGGGCAAGGCGGGAAAGAAAAGTATTGATTACTGGCTGCTTGTCCTTACAGGATATAGTGGTGGGTTGGCAATGCCAAACCCCCGCCGCTCAGCTCGTCAATGGTTCAAGTGGGCTGATCAACAGATTATGAACGCTGACGCACGGATAAAGGAGGGTATGTGAGTTGTCATACAAAAGAGCAATTAGAAAACATGCTTGAGGATGTTGTGAATGAGCTTTGTTTGTCAGATGAAATGATAGTCGAGCACGGTCCTCTAGGTACACCACCAGCAGAACTCGTTAGGCTGGTACTCGAAAGAAAAGATTTGGTAATAACGCTGCTGAAGCAAGGCTTTACGAACGCTGAAATTAGGGAGGTGAAGGATGCGTGAAATAACGTCGGAAGAGCAAGTTATATTGGAAGTTTGCAGAATGACCCGCAAAACTCCTGTTCTGAAAAGAATCGATAAAAAATTCAGCATAGGACGTTTAAAGGTTCATATAGAGCTGAGAACGAGTAAAAACTTATGGGGGCGGTTTGGCGGAGGGTGGAATTGGAAACTCGGGTTTCAAGCCTCTAGAAGCACAATTATTTTGAGTTTATTAGTATTTACTATTCGATTAAATGTCGTAAGGCCACCCAATGACCCCTAAAACCTGTTATAAAAGCCATAGACACTGAATTGAGGTGATGATTGATAATATTATTAATAAGGAGATCAAGATGACTAGATTTGTGGAGTTGCCAGTAGGGGGTATGATTGAATATTTCAACCCTGATAAGATATATCGTATTGCTCACCATGCTTCTACTATTTCCGAGGAAGGAGTTCGCACAGAGATTGAATCAGTAATTATTTTCAGAGACGAGCTGAACTACGTCATTGTTTCCCTCCCCGCCTCCGAGGTCGCCAAGCGTCTGACAGGGGAAGAGGAATCAACGAATGAGGAGCTAGTGAAATTGGAGGATATCTGGAACGTGATCAAGAATTCTCAAAATATAAATGATGCTTTATCCGCTCTGAATCCATTTAGAATGAAGTTTAACAATGAACCTTGACACCCTACCAACACCAACCTGGAAAGATGAGGAGTTTAACATAGCTCTTTATCATGGCGATTGTCTGGAGATATTGCCGACTCTACCAGAGGGTGTTGTTGATACAACGGTTACACAACAGACTTTTAACTAGACAGAAACAACAGTTTGAAGGTGATTATTATTAAAAAGGAGGGGTGATGATAAACGATGCTGCGGCTTGGGCTACTATAGGAACCTTCATTTTTATATGTGGTTTGGTGTGTGGTTTAGTCACAAATTTCCAAAAAACGATCAATTTTATAGTGGCTATCTCCTCTTTAATTGCCATATTTTATATCATATATTGGACTTATAGAGGATACTGTCTCTTGTTCTAAATATTACTTTTTAGAAAAATTGTTTAATGGAGTAATTATGAATAAATCAAATTGGCCGAATTACAATATGCTGATAAAATGTCATAAAATATCTAAAGGATGTTTTTCAACAGAAAGAATTGTAGAAATTCATGATGCTTTTAGGGGACCAATAGAGGTCTTTGTTGATATAGAAACCCAGTTAGTTGATAGTAAATACCTCAAAGTAGAGGAAATTCAAATAGATTGAGCTAAAGCACATGTAGATCTGGACGAAGGAAAACATGTGTGTATAGGGTATCACAACGATGGACACTATAATAGTGCTTTTATCAATAGAGAAGACATATTTGTAAGATCTGATGAATTTAAAAGATAGAAGAATGCAAGTGGAGAGATATTTGATCATCAAAGGAGAAATGAATGAGTTATATGACAGATTCAGCAAATTTTGGACCAACAGGAGATCCAAGTGATCTCTTAAGATTTAAAAATCTTCTAGATAGTTTTGGGATAGAATATGACTATGCAGATATGGCAAAGGTCTTCTCTAATGATAATGGAGACAAAGTATTCTATCTAGACACACATCATAAGAATGTTGGTGGTACAATAGGGCATACAACTGCTATCTATTTTGACCAGGAAGAGGACTTCAAGCATATATTTCTTTTTAAGGCATTAGGACATAATTGTTTAGATGGAGTGGAAATAGATCCTGAAAATAAAGAAATAGTTAAATTAAAAGATAAGATATCAAAGAAGCATCTGAAAGAAGCTATACAATCTGATTTTCTAAGAGGGAGAAGCTCTGAACATCATTTAAAATCACTAGATTCAGCAGACAAGGCAATAATTCAGCGTGTTTTTGAGATTATAGATAAATTGTAAGGAGTAAGACAATGAAAAAATCAAAATGGTTCTTCACAAAAGCCTTGGACCTTTCTAATATGATTAAAAGATACAAAATTGGTTAAAGAAACTATGTCAAGAATAGGGGGTGTAAAACATATGAATTTTTTTGAATCCTATGGGAATAAAATCAGAGTGGAACTCAATTATCCACGACTTCCTGATAACCAAGATATAATAGAAATTGATCTAATGGACACAAGATCAGCAGATGGTATTCAAGTGTCTTATGATTTTCATAGAGACGGTTGGGTAATCAAACAAAGCTCTATTTTCGAATGGGATATCAACGATAAAGATATGGACGAAGATTGGCAAGAAGTGACTTTCATACCAGCATGGGGCAGGTATAACAAAAGAGAAGACCTATATCCCCGAAGGAGTAGGAGATGATTAAAGATTTTATTAGACAAGATAATAGATATTTTAGTAGGTAAGACAAGGATAATATTATGAAACCAGCAATAACAAGAGAACAATACAGAAAGAGTTTAAAATACTTAGTATGTTCTCATTGTGGATCTTCTTTAGATATAATAGGAGAGAGTGGAAATAGAGATTTTCCTATATACTGGTCTGGTTGTTCTTCATGTCAAATCTTTGATCATGGGGTTAATAAAGAGATCTATGATGTAGCAAAGACCTTAGTAGATATGGGATATCAAATCTATTCTCATCTTCAGCCAAATAGGAAAGATGATAGTGATACTAAGATACAGAAAGAACAATATAGAATATCAGCAGCATGTGAACTAGTAAAGAAGGTATTGGATTATGCAGGATAAGGAGTAAGACAATAATAGAACATGAAATAGCATATAAGTTATTCTACTATGGTTGGAAGAGAATAGAGATGATCTTCTTTAATTCATGTCGTAAGTCAAAGGAAATAAGATGATACAATTAAACCAAGGTGATTGCTTAGAAGTAATGAAAGATCTTAAAGACAATACAATTGACTTAACAGTAACCAGTCCACCATATGATAATTTAAGAGACTACAATGGAAACAATGATAAATGGAATGAATCTACTTGGAAAGCAATAATACAAGAGTTATTCAGAGTTACAAAATCCGGTGGAGTAGTAGTCTGGGTAGTGGGTGATGCTACGATAAAAGGAAGTGAAACAGGAACTAGTTTCAAACAAGCATTGTATTTTAAAGAGATAGGTTTTAATATACATGATACAATGATTTATCAAAAAGATAACCCAGTTCCAGTTGGTGGAAATACCCGATACTATCAATCTTTTGAATATATGTTTGTACTTAGTAAATCAAAAATAAAAACATTCAATCCAATCCTATCAACAAGGAGGAATAAATGGAATGATAAAAGAACAGAGAGAGTTAAAGGTTTCACAAGAGACAAGCATGGTAATTTCACAAAGAAATTAACATCACTAACTGGTAAGGTGAAAATATCAAATATTTGGAAATATATAGTAGGTGGGGGTAATTCAATAGAATATGGAGTTAATCACCCAGCAACGTTCCCTCTTCAATTAGCCAAAGATCACATAATCAGTTGGAGTAATGAAGGAGATACAGTATTAGACCCATTCATGGGATCAGGAACAACAGGAATAGCCTGTAAACATCTGAATAGGGGTTTCATAGGAATAGAACTGGATAAGGATTATTATGATATTGCTAAGAGAAGGATTGATCAGATATTGTTTTAGGGTGTAATTCTATCAAATTAGTCAAACCCTAATATAATCCCAGATAGTAACAGACAAGGTAATAATCCAGCGTGTTTTTGAGATTATAGATAAATTGTAAGGAGTAAGACAATGAAAATGAAATTTGGAGTACTAGTAGGGACAGATCATTGTAAGACGAGAATGGTCATAAATATAGAGGATGATGATATCAGAGAAATGATTATCAACAATCTGAAAAAAGATACTAAATCTGAT
>CAZNGA010000115.1:0-5585 GCA_964572485.1 uncultured Chitinophagales bacterium | reverse complement strand
CATTCCCCCGGATTTTCCTTCAATCCGGATACTACCTGAAGACATTCTATCGTCTGAAAATTTAACTGACATTCCACCTATTAATAGCCATATTGACACAGCCGGTTGTCACGCAGGCATTCCATCATGCTTGATTGTTCTGAATTCAATTTTACTCTTTTATCATAGATATGAGTTACAAAGGTTTTATGGATTATAACATTGGTGAATCGGAATATTCACGATAGAATGACAATCTTTGTTTAAAATGGATTTTATTTCATAACCAACACATTTGATTGGACGGTATCAGGAAATCATAACTAAACGACTGAAAATGAAACAACAAACACTAAAAATGAGATATACCCAAAATATGGGTATTAAATCAATAAACCAGGTAAATTACCAGCAACTTTAAATGATAGAAGTATCACCTTAACTTTTCACTTGAGAAATCCGAAAGATTTAAAAGGCTTACAATTAGCCGTTATTGTACCGTTGATGATATTGGCAGGGTTGTTGATCAATTTGTATGGTTTGAATTGCTGGCGATAATGACTCATCCCGTGTTGGATCTCATGAATTACAGTTCCACCTATTTATTCTATCCGGTGAAAATTCCATTTAGAATGTTTAAGAATGTTGCAATCAGGGTTGGATCAATGGGTGAGGAAGTAATGTTTTGGTCATTTACTGCCCTATTGGTTATTTCATTATTCTGGATGGAAAGAGGAGATCTCAATAAAATGGATCTCACCGGTGGTATTGTGTTTGGCGAAAATGTCGGCTTTAGATTCGCAAAGAATATCAGATCAGAATACATCTATGCGATTACAAAACAGGAAGAGAACGAAAGAAAGCTTGAAAGAGTTATTCAGGAGATTGGCCTGGCAAGAGCAGACTCAACAAAATATGAACTATACCCGCGTAATCCTGAAAAGGTAAAGACAGCGACAAATAAAATCAGATCACAGGTTGCAAGAAAAGTAATCTTGGAAAGCAGATTAGATTCGTTAAAAGTAAGCCCAACTGTAAATGGTACGTGGATACCAGTTGGATAGTTATTGATTGTTATCCGTTGTACCTTTTTATTTTTTATCACAGTATATTTTTCCGATTCTAAACAATCTAATTAACTATTATAAGTGATTTTCACCTTACTAATAAACTATAAAAGAATAGGGTTAATCCTTGTATTCCTCTAATAACACCTAACCAAGCTAAATAGATGCCTACAAAAAATGACAAACAAGAACCTATTGAAAAGCAACTTTGGAAAGCCGCAGATAAACTCCGGAAAAATATTGATGCCGCCGAATACAAACATATTGTTCTAGGTTTAATATTTCTTAAATATATCTCAGATGCATTTGAAGATCTATTTACTAAACTAAAGTCTGGTACAGGTGAATATGAGGGTGCTGATCCAGAAGATCGCGACGAGTATAAAGCAGAAAATGTGTTTTTTGTACCACCGTCGGCACGTTGGTCTTACTTACAATCACGAGCTAAACTTCCGGAAATCGGCAAAGATATTGATTCTGCAATGGATGCCATCGAACGTGATAATCCTTCCTTGCGTGATGTATTACCCAAAGTATTCGCCAGGCAAAATCTTGATCCTCTAAGTCTGGGCGGTCTTATTGATTTAATCAGCAACATAGCATTAGGAAAGGCCAAGGCGAGAAGTGCAGATCTGCTAGGCCATGTATTTGAATATTTCCTTGGTGAATTTGCTTTGGCTGAAGGCAAGAAGGGCGGACAATTCTATACGCCAAGAAGCGTTGTTGAATTATTGGTGGAAATGCTTGAGCCATTCAAAGGACGCGTATTTGACCCCTGTTGCGGTTCAGGCGGGATGTTTGTTCACTCTGAAAATTTTGTCGCTCAGCATCAAGGCCGTTTAAATGATATTTCCATTTATGGCCAGGAGAGTAATCAAACCACCTGGCGCATCGCCAAGATGAACCTGGCTATCCGGGCAATTGATAGTTCCCAGGTGAAATGGAACAATGAAGGCTCATTTTTAAATGATAGCCACAAAGATTTAAAAGCAGATTATGTTATTGCAAATCCTCCCTTCAATGATAGCGATTGGAGCGGCGATTTGCTACGTAAAGATGGTAGATGGCAATACGGAACACCGCCCACCGGTAACGCCAATTATGCCTGGATCCAACATTTTTTATACCATTTAAACCCAGGCGGTCAGGCTGGATTTGTACTGGCAAAAGGTGCATTGACGACCAAAACGTCAGGTGAAGGTGATATCCGGAAAGAACTTATCGAAAACCGTCTAATCGATTGTATTGTTAATCTTCCTGCAAAACTCTTTTTGAATACACAAATCCCTGCCAGCTTATGGTTTTTAAGTCGGAATAAAGCCAATGGTAAGTTCCGAAACCGAACGGATGAAATTCTGTTCATCAATGCCCGGAATTTGGGGCATTTAATCAATCGTAGGACAAAAGAGTTTTCTCCAGAAGATATCACAACTATTACTGAAACCTATCATAACTGGCGAAATACGGATGGTAATTATGAGGATGTTAAAGGTTTCTGTAATTCCACATCAATTGAGCGGGTTAGAGAACTTGATTATGTCCTAACGCCAGGTCGTTATGTGGGTTTACCAGACAATAAAGATGATTTTGATTTCAACGAGCGATTTACGCAATTAAAAGCGGAGTTTGAAAAACAAGTGGAAGAGGAAGAAGATTTGAATAAACGAATATTTGAAAACTTAAAACGTATACATCATGAGCCGACTACCCGATAATTATATCAACATACTAGCTAGATTAAAGGAGCAAATACAAAAAGCACGCATGAAGGCCGCATTATCGGCTAATGCCGTTCTTTTACACCTTTATTGGGAAATCGGATTAGCCATTATAGAAATGCAGCAGGCTGAAGGTTGGGGCTCAAAAGTCATAGATCGCCTTTCCTCTGATCTTAAAGCTGACTTTCCAGATTTTAAGGGATTATCCGTGAGAAACTTGAAGTACATGGTGCGGTTCGCAAAAACTTTCCCCGCATTCGGGCAGCAAACCGCTGCACAAAATGAAAACACAGAGAAAAAGACAAATGCAATTGGGCAGCAACCTGCTGCACAATTACCTTGGGGGCATCTTCAGGTACTCATGGATAAAGTAACTAAACCTAATGAGTTGCTATTCTATATGCAAAAATGCGTAGAAAACGGATGGAGCCGAAATATATTAGTGGAGCAAATAAAATCCGGTCTATATGACCGTCAGGGAAAGGCTATCACAAATTTTTCTAAAACACTTCCGACCATCCATTCTGATTTGGCAAAACAAACGTTAAAAAACCCATATCTTTTTGATTTTCTTGGTCTGGGGGAAGAAGCGCGTGAACGTGAATTAGAAAATGCTCTTATTCAACACCTTAAACATTTTATGTTGGAGTTAGGGCGCGGTTTTGCTTATGTCGGTAGGCAGAAAAACCTTGCTGTAGAAGGCGACGATTTCTTTCTTGATCTATTGTTTTATAACTACAACCTGCATTGTTTTATGGTAATTGAATTAAAAGTGGCAAACTTTAAACCAGAATTTGCAGGCAAATTGAATTTTTATGTCAACACAGTAAATGAGCAAATAAAAGGGCCAGATGATAAACCTACCATTGGGGTATTGTTGTGTAAAACACCCAATGAAACCGTGGTGCGTTATTCTCTACAAGGCATTGAAAGCCCTATTGGAGTAGCAGAATATCAACTGTCTGCGGCACTACCCAAGAATTTAAGAGGTGAAATACCAAGTGTAGAAGAATTGGAAGCAGAGGTAGATAAAGAAATACAAGAATTAAAAAAGCCTACAGAAAAAAAACTAGAACAGATAAAAGTCTTGATGCGTGGACTAAACCAACCACCAGTGCAGCAAAAAAGAAATCCAGCAAATATCGGTAATATATTTAGAAAAATAGTATTAATAATTAGAGATAATATAAAGGAAGCTCTAGATGAAATTTCAAAGGAGTTTCAAGAAATCAAATTGGAGCTATGGATCGACCAACATGGTTACGAATGGGATGAAGCTGTCAATAAATGGTTGAATGAGAACAGAGAGACTAATGAATTCCGAATATCAATCAGGCTAATGGGATGCAAACCGGCTGGTATCAATGCCTTTGATATATGGAAGGATTTAACCATCCACACAAACATATACAAATATACAATTGGTTTTGACAGAAATAACCCACAAGAAATATTGATAGAAAAACTCTACCATCAGTTGCCCAACCAGCAGGAATTTGAAATGATCGTTGAAAAAGTGACGGAAGCGATTTATGATGAGATGGAACAAAAACTTAAAAGTATAATACCCAAATAGTATGAATGCGTGCAAGATTTAAAATTGAATCGGGCAGCTTAATAAATTGTGACGCAACTGGTGACACAAGTTCCCTCCACCATCATTTACTCATTCTTTAGAAAACGAAATCGCTTGAAGAAAAGAAATTCTACATGGTGGGGACTCAATTAGCAACA
Organism: uncultured Chitinophagales bacterium; assembly: GCA_964572485.1. Taxonomy (GTDB): domain Bacteria; phylum Bacteroidota; class Bacteroidia; order Chitinophagales; family CAZNGA01; genus CAZNGA01. The sequence continues at coordinate 1,087 of CAZNGA010000115.1, read as the reverse complement.
CCCCAGGTCTTTAAAGATACCTACATTCTGGAATTTCTGGGCAAAATGAATTTCTACCTTGAAGCACTGGATAGGGAAATGAAGAAATCCCATGAAAAACCCAGTATTGGTATATTGCTCTGCAAAGGTAAAGATGAAGAGGTTGTGGAATATGCACTGGCACGGAATATATCTCCGGCAGTTATTGCTGATTATGAAACGAAATTGATTGATAAAAAGATTTTACGGAAAAAATTACATGAATTAATAGAAATCAGTGCTCAAACAATGGTTACTACTTTGGATGAAAATTAAAAAAAACATGTCTAACATTAAGGTAACCCAGTCACAATTTGTGACCGGTTTATTGTTACCATGAAAAACGAAATCATACTATATCAAGCGGATGATCTTACTCGTGTAGAGGTAAAGGTTGATGAAGATACTGTTTGGCTAAACCGTCAACAAATTGCTGTTTTGTTTGATAGAGACATTAAGACGATCGGAAAACATATTAACAATGTATTTTCCGAGGGTGAACTTGTGGAAAGTGCAACTGTCGCAAAATTTGCGACAGTTCAAACAGAGGGAGGACGACAGGTTGAGCGACAAATTGAACATTACAATCTTGATGTTATTATATCAGTTGGTTACCGGGTAAAATCAAAGCAGGGTACGCAATTTAGAATTTGGGCGAATAAAGTTCTTAAAGATCACTTACTTAAAGGGTATTCCCTTAACAAGCGCATGAATCGAATTGAAGAAAATGCTCATTCTCTCAAGGAAAGTGTGGATGGTATTAGCTTACAGATTAATACACATCCATCTCTACTCAAGCATTCCATTTTCTTTGACGGTCAATTTTTTGATGCATACCAAAAAGTATCTGAAATAATCAGGACAGCAGAAGAATCGATTATTCTCATAGACAATTACATTGATGATACTGTTCTGCTACAACTTGCCAAACGAAAAGAAAATATCCCTGTAACAATCTATACAAAATCAACAACTCCGGTTTTACCAGTAGATGTCCAACGTTTCAATGCTCAATATCCTCCCTTAGAAGTAATTCCAAATGACACCTTCCATGATCGATTTATGATTA
>CAZNGA010000114.1:0-5684 GCA_964572485.1 uncultured Chitinophagales bacterium | reverse complement strand
CACACAACTCTGTTTTTCTGTTTGATCTGTTTCCAAAAAGCGAATTCTTATTCTTAATTCTCTCTTATTCGCGTTTTAGAGCCAAGTGCAACCAAGGATGAGGTTTTAAAACAAGAAAAGCTTGCAAAAAAAAATTGGGCAGTAGAGCTTTTGGGTTGAACATTTATTAATAACAAATTTATATCTACTAACTATCTATACGGAACAAAAAGACAGGCCTTTCTTTAAATGAAAAGATTATTAAAAATCGGATTTAGAAAAGTAGGGTGGTGGGAACTCAAAGCCTCCGGGATTAAATGCGTCTTGAATGACTGCATAGACGCTCAAAATATTCTATACTTTTTTGTTTCAGAAAGCTCAGTTTTATATGTTGGGAAAACCATACAAACATTGAAAAAACGAATGTATGGATATCAAAATCCTGGTCCAACTCAAAAGACTAATATCAAAGGAAATAAAAATATATATGCCCTGCTCTCAGATAATAAAGCTGCAGACATATATGCTTTACCTGATAACGGCCTTCTTCATTTTGGTGATTTCCATGTTAATCTCGCAGCAGGATTGGAAGATAGTATTATTAAAACAATAAATCCATTATGGAATGAGACTGGTACTGCCACACATTCAAAAACATAACGATTAGATTTTGTTACCATTTGAAGATTAAATACTGCCTGTACTATAGAAATTAAAAGTAAAAGAAAATCTTTTAGATGTATCATACTCCACTGACATCGATGTAATCTCAAGGAGGAAACATGGTTGTAGATGATCAAAAAATCCGAGTGATACCAGATAACCTAAATAATTTAATTATCGCTGTTCAAAAAGGATATTATCGAATTCCTCAATTTCAACGTGAATACGTTTGGGAGAAATCTAAAGTTATTAGCCTTTTTGACAGCATCTACAAGGAATATCCTATTGGCTCCTTCTTCCTCTGGAAGGCAAGCCGCAAACATAATGATTTATTCAGACATTCAATTGATTTGGGCATTGCTCCGATACACCAAGATGATAATGTAACGTTTATTTTAGATGGGCAACAAAGGATTACATCGCTATATGTAGCTCTTCAAGGCCTAATTATTAATAATACAGACTATAGCCGTATCTGTTTTGATCTCAAGGAAGAAAAATTTACTCATCGAGAACCAGATAACAATCGCTATGTTCGTGTGTGTGATGTTTGGGGACCAACGGCTCTCAAACTCATGCGGAAGATTGATGAACAATACACAAACGTTTTTGATAGGTGCTATGAAACCCTTAAAACCTATCCTATTTCTATTGTGGAGGTCCGTGACAAGGATTTGCCGGCTGTATGTAATATTTTTCAAAGGATCAACCAGGGAGGAAAAAGATTGGACCGTTTTGATCTTATCTCAGCAATGACTTTTACTCCAGACTTTGATCTTCGTGAAAAATTTAAATACGATATCCTGAATAAGTTGGAGAAAAAAGCATTTGGAAAAATATCACCCTCTGTTGTGACACAACTTATGGCATTAGTTAAAAAAGGGGCATGTACTGAACGTGTTGAATATAGTCTGACTTCTGAAGAAATAAAAGGGATGTGGGAATCGGTTGTTATATCAATTCTTCTTGCTGCTGATACCCTTCGTAAAAATGTCGGAGTACAAAATGCCAACTACCTGCCATACGAAGCCATTCTAACAATGTTGTCATATTTTTATGCCAAATCCGGACAGCGTGCATTGTCAAATGATCAAATGAACTGGGTAAAAGAATGGTTTTGGAGAGCTTCATTCTCTCAATATTACGGCTCAGGTGGTCCTACAAAAATGGGTCGAGATAAAGATATGTTCGATAAATTACAAAAAATCGAGTTTCCCAAGTTTAATCCACCAATTACACTTACACTGGAAACTTTGGTTGGAACTAAAATGACTTGGACTAGATCAGCAATCCGAAATGCATTTTTATGTCTATTAGCAAATCGTGAACCGCTTCATTTAATCAACAACAGCAAGTTAGACCTTGTCACAGGAGGTATTTCTGGTTTTACTAGTCCAGAAAAGCACCATATTTTTCCACAGGCATTTCTAAAAAGAGACAGCTCGGGTGATATAGAAGTACATGCCCTTCCCAACTTTTGTTTTTTACCCAGTGAATTGAATAAACGCATTTTAGATGATCAACCTTCAAAATATTTTCCTGAATTGAGCAAAGAAAATGATAACTTTGTTGAAGCAACAAGGTCCCATCTCATTCCAGATGAAAATAACGATGTAATATTACAGGATGATTATCTTAATTTCCTACAAGTTAGAGGCAAGATGATTCTTAATGAGATCGAGCAACTAACAGGTATATCTACTGCTCCTCCTGAAGATCGTCGACAACAGGCTGTTGAACATATGGAGACACGCCTTCGTGACTTCATACACAACATAATGGCTGAAAAACATGGCCTAGATTATTGGAAACACTTTATTCCTGGTGATGTAAAATTTGGTGCGGAAAACCGTATAGAAAACGAAATTAAGAAACAACCCGAGCGAAATCGAGAATATTTTGAATCTTCACGAGAAAAACTTAACTATTGTAATCCAGCAGAATACCTGAAAATCATTATATCAAAAAATAATTGGTCCGCATTTGAATCGGTCTTTAGAAGAAAGCAAGACTTAGAACGTCATCTTGAAGCTTTTTCAGAATTTCGAAATGCTGTAATGCACGGCAGAGAACTCACAGAAATAACCCAAAAAGGTGGAGAACTTTCATTGATTTGGCTTGAAAATGTATTACCAGCAGAAAATCAACATGAAATCAGTGAAGAATAACTCACGATATTTCTTAAATTAGTATATTTTAAGTTTTAATCAAATATCATCAAATCCAATTATTAATTAATGAATATGAAAAGAATTTCACCCACTGCAATTGCTAAAGCATCGAGATGCCTTCATAGTTGGTATCTTGAGGTTTACGGTGATCACTCACAGAAACGCCCTCCAGATGAAGGTCTTCAATTATTAATTAATAGAGGTATAGAATATGAGAAAGAAGTAATCTCATGCCTGGATGAACTTGTCGAGCCTGATTGGGATGGGAAAGATTATGATAAAGGAAATGAGCAAACCCTGAAACTCATGAAAGAAGGGCATTCATGGATATATCAAGCAGTACTCTTCGATGATTATATGATAGGTTTTCCAGATTTACTTAAAAGAATAGAAGGCAATTCAACACTGGGTAATTTTACATATGCCCCAATAGACATTAAGAGCCATAAATCCGTTACAAAAAAAGACAAATATCAACTGCAGGGATACAGCAAGCTTCTTGAACCTATACTTGGACATATAGTCGGGTTAGGTAGCATATGGCTTAATAAAAACGAAATAAAAGATGTTAATCTGGCATCATTTAAAGATGATTTTAAAAAGCTTTTTGATGCTATGGAATCTGTTCAGAAAGGAAAAATAGAAACACAGGGATTTCGATGTTCCGAATGTGGCACATGCGCATGGGGTGATTATTGCTTTGAAACATGGAATTCAAGCAATTCCTGTTGCCTAGTTTATGGAATAACAGGTGATACAGCCAAGAAATATTGGGATGCAGGTTACAAGTGCTATGAAGATATCGCAAATTCTAATCCCCAAGAAATTTCTGAAAGAACTGGTAAACGAATAACTAGTACCGAAAAAACTCATCTTCTAGCAAAAGCATTGGCGGAAGAATCCCCTCTTCTTATCAAACCTGTCAATTTTCCTCATAACAAACCAATCCATTTCTGGGATATTGAAACTTATGGGGAGATAACATACCTGCATGGGAATATTAGGATTTATAATGGTAAAAGAGAAGTAATTCAATTTTTTGCTGATGATCCAGAAGATGAAAAAAATGTTTGGCACAATTTTCTGGATTATCTATCAAAGGATAAAGAGGCCTTAGTATATAATTGGGCTGATTATGAAAGTGGTTTTGCTATATCTTTATGGGAAAAGTATGGTGGAAATCCTGATGGATATAAACATTTAGAAAAAAACATGTACGATCAATGTGCTTTTGTTCGGGGGCATTTTGCTTTACCTGTCTACTCTTATGGAATTAAAAAGGTAGCTCCAGTATTTGGTTTCAATTGGCGCGCAGATGATGCGGGAGGCCTGAACTCTGAATCATGGTATGGGGATTGGCTTAGGTCTGGAGACAAAAACATTAAAAATAAAATATTAGAATACAACGAGGATGATGTCATTGCTATGGAGGTGATTGACAAGAAGCTCAGAGAGATGTTTAACAGTAAAGAATAATGACCTAAAAAACCATGCATCTAAAAGAAATATCATGAAATCCTTTGAACCTCCATATCGATGGGAAGTAGGTAAGGTCAATAAATCCGATGCACATATCAAGATAATCTATTGCAGCATTAATAATACTGAAAAAAATCAATTTACACCAATAGTGATTGTGAGTGCTCCAAAGGGAAGAACTTTTATAGTTGAGTTTCTTATTAATCCCGAAAAACCTCATGAGACAGAAATGATTAATTCAGTTAAAAGAGAGCTTGACTTCTATTTAGTCGATAAAAAAGAAGATGATCCATGGGCATACGCTATTTATCATTGCAATTCTTCCGCCAATGTATATTCAAACGTCCATTGGAGTTATTATCCCCATGGCCATAATGATTGAGTCTCTTACATAATGAAGAGAGTTAACTATGAAAAAAGGATTAAAGAACAAACTGACTGGTCAAATTGGTGAATTTTTAGTCTGTACCGAATTAGGTAAAAGAGGCTACATAGCAACATCATTTACAGGTAACGTACCTGAATTTGATTTAATTGTAGCAAACTCCAATCTTGACACAATTCCAATTCAAGTAAAATCATCAAGAGGAACTAGTTGGCCAACAAGGGGTAATTTATGGATTGATATTGAAATTGATGAAACGAATAAAAAACAAATTGATCATGGTAATCAGAAAGAAGAGATTACCCTTCTGAATTCATCCAGACAGGTGTACCATCCATTGATGTGATGAATACTCTGGTAAGAGGACAGAAACTCCCTATATTTTCTGGAGCTGGACTTCCACATAATAAGCTTGCAAGCCAGATAGCAAGACAAGCTAAAGTTCTAGGTGATGAGGAGGAATTTGCTGTCGTGTTTGCTGCTATGGGTATCACAAATGAGGAAGCACAATTTTTTAGGAGCGAGTTTGAGAGATCAGGCGCTCTTAGCAATGTGATCATGTATCTTAATCTTGCAGATGATCCTGCTATAGAGAGGATAATAACTCCTAGGATCGCATTGACTGCTGCAGAATATCTAGCATATGAGAAGAATATGCATGTTCTCGTCATCATGACAGATATGACCAATTATTGTGAAGCATTGAGAGAGATAGCTGCAGCAAGGAACGAGGTACCTGGAAGAAGAGGTTATCCTGGCTATATGTATACTGACCTAGCAAGCCTTTATGAAAGAGCTGGAAAGATCAAAGGTAGGACAGGATCCCTTACACAGATGCCTATCATCTCTATGCCTGATGATGACATAACACATCCTATCCCTGACCTCACAGGATATATCACAGAAGGGCAGTTTGTCTTGAGCAGGGACATCCATAGGAGGGGCATATATGCTACTAAATATGCATGTGCCTTGCCAATCTAAAAAATTTGCAGAACGTTCACCCA
>CAZNGA010000113.1:0-5801 GCA_964572485.1 uncultured Chitinophagales bacterium | reverse complement strand
ACAGTTGGTCACACCTACAGTGTCAGTATAACCGCAAGTAGCAGAAAGATTACTGGTAACCAAATAGGTAGTAGTAACAGAAGGATATGCCTGAGCACTTGATTCACTGGCCACTATAATAGAATCATCACTAAAGTTAGTCCCTATAATTATAGGCGAATCTCCGGAAAGAACCGTCCAGACAAGTGTATCCCCGCCTGCCGCACTTAATGTTTGAGGGATGCCGCAATACACTTGATCGGCACCTCCATATAAACCATCCTGCACCCAAATATTAAAGCCATAATATTGGGCTCCCAGCACAGGACAACCATCATCCTGCACCGTCACCACCATCACATGCAGACCTATATCTGCAACTAGGGGCCGGTATCCAAAATACCCCGTATCAATTGCGCAAACGCAAGAATAACTGAAGGAAGCAGTTGGCATATTATTGGCACCAAGATTAGTGGTCATTAATATATTATTACCGTTGGCATCTGTAGCTACAAAATAGAAAGATAAAGAGTCTCCCGGGCATACCTCAGCCGTAAATGAGCCTGTTTTAACACCATTTGTTACACCTTGTATCCCTGTAGCACCGTTTACAACTGGCTGCACATTGCTACAATTCATCACAACGATCTGCAAGTCACGCATGGTCGTTCCTACTTTTGTCATTGTTCCATTTACATCTCTCCATTCTTCAACTCTGGTAGTAATAACACAGTTTTGAAGCATAATTGGAGTCATGCTCATCTGTCCGGTGACTGTATCCAATGTGATTGATGGAGTAGAGATGATAGGGTCAGTCAAAGAATATACACCTGAAAAACCAATATTGGTATTGGCAGCACTGAGTGCATTGATCAGATAAAATGATAATGAGTCGCCATCAACATCTACCGTACCGTGATTATAACTAAAAGATTGGTTGATACATATATATGGTGTTGGTAGAGAGGAGAATGTGGCAGAATTGTTCCATATGGTATCACCCGCTACGATGCTATTGTTCATGGTAGCTTCTACATATTGATTCCCTAAATTCGCTAAGTTGTCAATTGCATTATTTCTACAACACAATGAATAACTAAATACCCAGTCATCACAAAAGTTATTCAGAAGGTCAATGGTTCCCTGATAAATATATTTTTCTACACCTGGATTAGTTCCCCCGCTACATGTACTATTGATCAATTCCGGTGGGCATAATGGAGATACTTCCGGCCCGCCTACAGGGTCAGGTTGGCGAGTCAATGACATGTTGTAATTCTGCGCACACGCAACAGATCTTACGTTAGCAGTAATTGGTCCACCTGGTTCAGGAACACCGGCACAATCCCTGTAAAATACCAGGGTTACCTTGAATTTGTTTCGTGCAGCTGAATTGCCAACATGTTCATAATAAATATCCATTCCCATACAGTGGGTGGCATGGGCTTCCTCAGTGAATAAACTGAGTGATATTACTAATATAAAGCCGGCGAATAAAGCTTTTGCGTTATTTACGGCCTTTTTTGTATTGGTAAAAACTGATTTCATAGTTTACCTTTTGGGTTTACGTAATAATTGTATAGTCAAAGTTAATACAATTTCCCCTCTTGTCAACATACAATTATTAAATGGTTATCTTTTCATGATAACTGGTCAATTTTAGCTATTAAATGGTAAAACTGACTTTATCATTTGCTGCTATTAATACTAAAATCGCCAATAAATCTATATAATTTAATTAGCAATATGGCAATATTTCTTGAATAAAATCCTAAAATCTAATACTGTAATTGATGATAATTGGTAAAACTGCCAACCCACTCTTAAATAATACGGATTTTAACTAGTAAAGTTCTGATTTTAGCCCTCTTTTGTAAATATACAAAATTCACGACTGAAAAGCAAAGTTTTCTTCATGATTCTGAAATTGAGCGTTCCATCTTTTTTTTTGAGGATTTTTGATGAGTTTTGGCAGTATTATATGCTAAAATTGAAGCTATTATTGCACTGTGGCATTTAAGAAATCAATTGAATAGGATCATTGGCTAATTCTAGTTTCGGAAAAAGAAAAAATTTATTTGAAAAGGTAGTATTTTTAAAAAACTCTGTTTTAACTTAGCGCCCGAATTTGGATAGATAATAATTAAAACTCGGGTGCTGGACAATGAACGATACAATTAAAAAGTTCAGAAGAGGGCTGGATATACACATAAAAGGTAAAGCCGAGATAATCCTTGACACTAAGTGTCAGGTAAGCACTTTTGCAGTTAAGCCTACAGACTTTTTAACCATCAGGCCCATCCCAAAACTTTCAGTATCCGTGGGCGACAAGGTAAAAGCCGGAGATCCCATTTTCTATGATAAGCCCAATCCTTCTTTGTTATATACTTCTCCTGTTAGTGGTGAAGTCACCGAGATTAAAAGAGGAGAGAAAAGAGCCATTGATAAGGTTGTGATCAAAGCAGACGCTGAAATACAATATAAAGATTTTGGCGCTAAAGATCCACTCACTTCGTCAAAGGAGGAAATTGTAAAATTACTAAAGGAATCGGGGGTATGGCAATCAATACGACAAAGGCCCTTTGGCATAGTTGCTGATCCTGATGACCAACCAAAATCAATATTTATTTCTTGCTTTGACACTGCGCCCTTAGCAGTCGATTATGACTTTCTCATTGATGGTAAGGCGGATATCTTTCAGGCAGGGTTGGAAGCTCTAAAGAAGTTGACCGAAGGGAAAGTGCACCTTGGATTGAACGGGGATGCAAAATATAAACCCTCTGAGGTTTTTAAGAATGCAAAAGGAGTACAGATCAATTACTATAAAGGAGCACATCCTGCAGGTAATGTTGGGGTACATATACACCATATCGACCCTGTTAAAAAAGGAGATGTTGTTTGGTACCTTACCCCGCAGCAAGTGATCACTATTGGAAGGCTTTTCTTGGAGGGTAAATATAACGCAGAAAGGGTCATTGCTCTTGCAGGCCCCGAAGTAAAGTATCCCAAGTATTATAAGACATTCATTGGAGCATCTGTTAAAGAAATGATTCACGATAATTTGCTGAGCGAAGATGTGAGGATAATAAGCGGGAATGTTTTAACCGGCACGAAGATCGAAGCTGATGGATATGTAGGTTACTATGATAACTTAGTGTCCGTAATACTGGAAGGTAATAGTGATGAATTCTTAGGCTGGCTCATGCCTTCTTTCAAGCGGCCAAGTGCATCACGATCTTTTATCTCAGGTTGGCTGGCAGCTATGAATGTTAAAAATCATTTTAGGGTTAGAACCGGCATGTATGGTGAGGAAAGACCCTTTGTCTTGACTGGCCAATTTGAAAAGGTATTGCCAATGGATATTTATCCTATGTATTTGATTAAATCGATAATGTATCGGGATTTTGAGGAAATGGAGGGACTGGGAATATATGAGGTGGTTGAGGAGGATATAGCGCTTTGTGAATTTGTGGATTGCTCTAAAACGAATCTGCAGGAAATTCTCAGAGAAGGATTGGAAATCATTAGAAAGGATGGCTGATAAATGAAATGAACATGAAATTCTTGAGGAATTATTTGAATAGGATCAAACCTCAGTTTGAGGAAGGCGGAAAGCTTGCAAAGCTTCACACTAGCTTTGAGGCATTTGAGACCTTTCTGTTTGTCCCAAATAAGGTGACAGGATCAGGAGTTCATATTAGGGATGGCCTGGACCTTAAACGTACCATGATCATCGTTGTTTTTGCCTTAGTGCCGGCTATATTATTTGGTATATGGAACCTTGGCGACCACCACTTTGATGCTATTGGAGAAGTGGTTGGATTTTATGATAAATGTCTTTATGGTCTGATAAAGATCCTGCCTATCATCATTGTTTCTTATGTTGCTGGGTTGGGAGTAGAATTTATTTTTGCCTCCATAAAAAAAGAGCCGGTTAACGAGGGTTTTCTAGTCACAGGAATGTTGATACCACTAATAGTACCGGTGACCATACCATTGTGGATGGTAGCCGTGGCTACTATTTTTTCTGTGATCATTGTTAAGGAAACGTTTGGTGGCACTGGGATGAATATCTTAAATGTGGCACTTGCCGCTAGAGCATTTATTTTTTTTGCATACCCCAGGGTTATCTCAGGTGAAAGGGTATGGACTGATATGAATTTGGAACAAGGGCAGTCATTGGTTGATGGATTTACCGGGGCTACACCTTTAGCGCAAGCCATAGAAAATGGGACAAATGTAACTTCAATTACTGGAGTTGATCTCAGCTTTATGGATATGTTCTTGGGATTTATGCCAGGATCCATTGGCGAGACCTCTACATTAGCCATTCTTCTTGGCGGGGTATTATTGATTGCCACAGGAATCGCGAGTTGGAGGATCATGCTATCTGTATTTGTAGGAGGCTGGATCATGGGATTTGTACTCAATAGCTTTGCGGTGAATCCTTTTATGGCTATTCCACCTCACTTCCATTTGGTGATGGGAGGATTTGCATTTGGGGCAGTATTTATGGCTACAGATCCGGTTACAGCAGCCCAAACTAATGTTGGGAAATATATCTACGGATTACTCATTGGCATTTTCGCTATCCTTATAAGGGTAGTCAACCCAGCATATCCGGAAGGAATGATGATGGCGATCCTATTGATAAATGTTTTTGCACCATTGATAGATCATTATGTGGTACAAGCTAATATTAAAAAAAGATTGAAACATGCATAGCACTAAGTACACTTTGATCTATACTTGTATACTCACAATTGTGGTCGCAGTTGTACTGTCTCTGGCTGCTACCACCTTGAAACCATTTCAAGATAAGAACATTGAATTAGAGCGCAAAAAGAACATTCTAAAAGCGATTGGAGATAAGTTGCATTTTGATAAACCTGCGCAAATCGAAGAATATTATGTGAAGCATATCACTGAAATAGTAATAGATCATGAAGGGAATACAGTTGACAATGCGGTGGCTGCAGATCTCAATATAAAGAAACAATATAAAGAAGAGGTGACCAAAAGATGGCTGCCTGTGTATAAATTTGAAGGAGATGACGGTTCATCCTACTTTGTTATAGAGGTTAGGGGTGTTGGCCTCTGGGGCCCTGTAGCAGGTTGCGTTGCATTTAAAGAGGACCTCAATACGTTGCAAGGGATTGTATTTGACCATGATGCTGAAACTCCCGGATTGGGTGGTGAGATCAAAAAACCCTGGTTTCAGGATCAATTCAAGAACAAAAAAATAAGAAACGTCCAAAATGAATTCGTCTCTATCAATATACTAAAAGGAAGAGGTAATGAACTTGATATTAATTCTGTTGACGGAATTTCTGGCTCAACCCTTACATGTGAAGGGGTTAATAAGATGTTGGAGGAGGGATTTGAATTTTATTTGAACTATTTTAACAAGCAAAATTAGAAATGATCCATGAGTAAAGATGCAAAAGGGTCAACCATGGCAAAAACTGGAAAAGGAGAATCGCTCTTTTCAAAGAAGAATAAGCGATTAATTACTGATCCATTTAATGATAATAATCCATTGACAGTTCAGGTGCTGGGTATCTGCTCTGCTTTAGCAGTGACAACACAAGTGAAGCCTGCTTTTGTCATGACACTTTCAGTTACAGCGGTACTGGGTTTCTCTAACCTGATCATAGCTTTGATGCGAACTGGGATACCTACTCGGATCAGGATGATCGTGCAGTTGACCGTGATCGCAGCATTGGTAGTTTTGGTAGATCAGATTCTAAAAGCTTTTGTTTATGACGTGAGTAAACAATTATCTGTGTATGTTGGATTGATCATCACAAACTGTATCATAA
>CAZNGA010000112.1:0-6247 GCA_964572485.1 uncultured Chitinophagales bacterium | reverse complement strand
ATTGTTGAGGTCAACGGTGGTTATGCGATTGATAACAATGCAAAGCTTGAAGGCAAGTCAAGCAAGGTTGAAGTTCAACAGAAAGAGCCATCAAGTGAAGCATTAATCTATCCTAGAGATTTTACGATAGAACTTAAAAAAGATCCTAAAGATGCAGGCGGCTTTTCAAATTATAAGTTTAAAGCATTCATTCACAGGGATGGTGACACGTCCGTTGATGGATATGGTGATACAGAGCAGGAAGCAGTTGATAGTGCATTAGTGGCTTTAAAGAAAAAGAACCCAAGAATGATTATTGGGGAAAAAGTAACAGTAGGCAATCAAGACAAAAAGAACTTGAATGAAATCAGCGATAGCCAAGCAGTTAATGATTATATTAGCGGTAGGCGTGATGATGTTCCAACGATTGATGAGGTAATTGAGGAATCTAAGGAAGGTAATACAGAGCAAGAGCAAGCAAAAGCCGATCTTGATGCTGCATTAGGTGATTTAGCAGACATAATGGAAGGATTTACCGCTAAAGGCGTTATGCCTCTTGAAACCGAGCAGAAGTTATTACCGGTTTTAACCAGGTTAATGGACGCTGCTTTTAGACTTGGTTATTACAAATTCAAGGCAAATGCTAAATTCATACTTGATACAATCAGATCGAAGCTTGGTGATGATGTTGCAAACGCGATAGACGAGGATTACTTACAAAGCCAGTATATCGCTATGAGCAGAAGGCACAAAGAAACTGGAAAGATTACGCCTAAATCAGAAGTTATTACCACTTCAATGGATGATATTATTTCTACTAATGTTTCAGCGACAGAAGAAAAAAACGGAAAGTTTGATCATGTAAAAACAAACCGTGATTTACGCGCAATGACCAAAGACAAGACCAGTGACTTGGAGTTAAAACAAGTTCAAGAAGAATACGAAGCTTGGGTAGTTACAAAAGCAAGGTCAATTGTAGAACAAGGGAGAGGCGAAAAAGCGACCTATGACGCATTAATTGAGTTATACAGCAGTCAAGTAAACCTTGATGTCAGAACAGCTAACAGCAAAGAAATGCAGGCATATAGCACTCCAGCACCACTAGCTTACCTTGCGTCACAAATGTCAGAAATAAATAGTAATAGCATTGTCTATGAGCCAACGGCCGGCAATGGTATGTTATTGATTGGCGCAAGTACAAAGAATAGTGTTGTTAATGAATTAGATCCAGCAAGAGCCGATAGTTTAAGAGAGCAAGGATTTACTGTAACCCAAGAAGATGCAACAACGCACAAAGTTGGGAAAGAAGTTGATGCCGTGATAATGAACCCCCCTTTTGGGAATAGAGGCGGCCATAGCAAGATAGATCACACTATTGTTAGGCGCGCACTAGAAAGCATGAAAGAAGATGGCAAATCAACAATCATTATCGGCGCAAATAAAGAACCTGGTATTGCTAGAAGTGAGCGAGATTTTTTTAATACGTTATACTCAGAGTATAACGTAGAAGATATTTTTGAAGTTGATGGTAAACTTTATAGCAAACAAGGGGCGGCTTGGCCAATCAGAGTAATAAAGATAAATGGTAAGCGTAAATCAGATACGCGAATGATACCACCAACTGATGTAACAAGATTAAAAACATGGGAAGAAATTTATGAGCGACACAATAGCGACATACGCACCACAGGCAGAGAACGTACCATTACAACTGCAAGCGATATTTTTGGGGGCGAAGATGGATACTCTGGAGGAATCGCTGGAAACCAGACTGAACCGCAAAATACCACAAGCGATACAGGAAATGGGAGTAGAGGGAACAATAGCAATAGTACAACAACTGGACCAACTAGCGGATCTATCGGAGATAGAAACAACGAGCGTAGCGGAAGGGGTAGTAATGGGCAATCCGATTCTGTCAGAATTGGAAATGGATCTACCTCAGAAAACACCGGTGGACAAACACAAGCTAAAGATGCTCCGGGAGATACTAGCAAAAATGACACTGGAAGAAATGATAAGCCAGATAGTGCGTCCGAGTTTCAATCATCCTACCCAGTAAAAAGTAAAGGGTTTAATGAATCCGTATTAGTTCCTAAAGGAATGGTAGATGCCTTGAAAAAGGCCCTTTCAAATCTATCCGATCAAGTAGGCGATATTGATACCTACGTCAAAGAAAAACTTCAATATAAATCTGTTGATGCAATGCTGAAAAATTTGATGGGATTGCAAGTAGATTCCGTTGCCAGCGCTATAAACAACATCGAAAGAAAAGGCAAGGGCATTATTATTGCCGACCAAACCGGTGTAGGAAAAGGCAGGCAGGCCGCAGCTTTAATCCGATATGCTAGACTTTCAGGAAGGACACCAGTATTTGTTACTGTTGGGGAAAATTTATTCTCTGATATGTACGGAGATTTACAAGACATTGGAGAAACAAGTATTAATCCGTTTATCTTTAACGATAAATCAAAGATAACACACAATGGAAAAGTCGTTGCTTCTGCATTAGGCCGTACATTAAGGAATAGAAAACTTGATGCTATTGTTAGTGATAAAACAATGCCGGAAGGTTATAACGCTGTATTTGCTACCTACTCTCAATTTCTTGTTGAAAACAAACAGCGTAGCGCACTAGCCAATATACCTAATCCATTATTCATATTGGATGAAGCACATAATATTTCAGGTGAGCGATTAAAAATTGTAAAGAAAAACGGGAATAAAGTAGAAAAAATCACAGGCGCAGGATATTTTTATAAATTAATTAATGATCAGCCGGTGGTTTATTTGTCTGCAACGTATGCAAAACGCGCGGATAACATGGATATTTATTACCGGACCGATGTGGCCGATTCCGTAGACACATTGGAAGAACTTGTAACAGCAATTCAAGCAGGCGGTATTCCTTTACAAACAATTATATCAAGAATGTTGGCAGAATCAGGCCAGTTATTTAGACGAGAGAAAACTTTTGAGGGCATTACTTTTAACCAGAAAACATTAACTGGGGATAAGGAAGGACAACTTGAATCATTTAATTCGTTAGCGTCAGGATTATCGGCAGTTAATGATGCAGATGCAAGATACCAAAAGTTAGTATATCCAGATATCATCAAAATGGTTGACAATCAAGGGATGCTAACAACAAGTTCAGGGAATAAAGCGTCAACAACAGTAGGGCAATCAAACCCTTTTACAAGTATTCTGCATAATTATACATCTCAATTTTCAATGGCTTATAAGGCAGATCAAGTTGTAGAAGAAGTTATAAATAAGCTAGAAATACCAACAGATGTTACTTACCTGAATGGCGAAGTAAAAAATGAAACGCAGAAGGTTTTTATCGGACTTGAAAATACGATGGAATCGGTATTAAAGTCATTGGCGCACAAGCATAAATTAGTTGATGGTGATGTTGTTGATTTTACTTTTAATGACGTGATGCTTGCTGCATTAGAAAAAACCAGGACAATACTAATTAAAGGCGAAGGCGATGCCAAAGATCAACATATCGTTATATCTTTAAAACAGATAAAAGAGATTGATCCGCTTACATACGACACTTATATCAGAGCAGAAAAAGAAATTAAAGCTTTACCGTTTGGCAATGTTCCTGTTTCCCCGATAGATTATATTATCCAAAAAATAGAAGGGAAAGGCCATGAAGTTGGCGAATTGACAGGGCGAAAAATTGGAATTGATTATTCAGGGTCAAAGCCAGTATTGAGAACATTAAAAGCAAGAAACAAAAACACTATCATTAGAAACTATAACTCTGGAAAGTCAAACGTATTGCTTGCAAACACGTCAGGATCAACAGGATTTAGCGTCCATGCAAGTGAAAAGAAAAGTGTAACCGACAAGCGTAAGCGTCATATGTTTATTGTTCAGCCACCTAAAGACGTTAATATCTTAGTGCAAATGCTAGGGAGAATTAATAGAACAGGACAGGTTAATCTGCCAGAATACACCATGCTATCGTTAGCTGTACCAGCAGAAACACGGCCTGCAATTATGACCGCTAAAAAGCTATCATCTTTAAATGCCAATACTTCTGCCAATGAAGAATCAGATTTAAGCGTGAAAGTTCCAGATTTTATTAATAAATACGGCAATGGCATTGCAACTGATTTTCTACTAGACGACCAGGATCTTGCTGTAAGATTAGGGTTATTCGGGAAACTTGAAAGGGAAGTCGATCTTGAAAAAGGAAGTGAAAACGGGCTAATGGCACAATTAACAGGCCGCTTAATTTTGATGGACGTTGCTACGCAAGAATATGTTTTAAGTGAATTATCAACACGCTACAACGAATTAATGTCATTGCTTAATGCTAATGGCTCAAACGATCTAGTTGTTACAGATGTTGATTTACAAGCATCAATTAAAGAAAGCGCCGTTATCCATGAAGGTGAGGGGAAATCAATTTTTGATAGCGACACAACAATGCACACAGTAGATGCTCACTATATAGGATCATACTTAAAAGCAAAAGACGTTCAAAAGGAATTGGATTCTGCAACGCCGTTTGAATTGAAAGTCACAGATGAAACACTAATTAACAAGCTAACAAAATCACTGGAAGAAATAAGAAACGACAATACTTATGAATCAGCAGAAGATAAAGCAAGCGATATAGAAACCGCTCAAGAAAGAATAACAAACTATTACAACATAAAAAATCAAACAGAAGGATGGGTAGCACAATATAAAGCAGGATCTTATATTACCCTCAATTCTGGAGGTTCAGAGGTTAAAGCGGTAATTTTATCGTTACAATATCAGCACCAGGAAGGGAAAGGAAATCCATACTCACCAAGTAAAGTTAAGGTGAAAGTTGCAGTAGCTAACGGAATTGGGATGCTTAACTTGTCACTTAAAGCTATTTCATCCAGCTATGTAACGCGTCCATTTAATTTAGAAAGCACGTTTATTGAACCGAAAGGGAAGCGAGAGCAGCGACTTGTTGCAACAGGAAACTTGGTTAAAGGAATGGCGAAGCTACCTAACGGCAAAGTCGTAAACTTCACGGATAAAAATAATAATCAATATCAAGGAGTATTATTACCTAAAAGCGCTACTGTTGAGAGATCGCAATCGTTCACAGCGAAAGATCCTAAAGTAATGAGGAAGTTCTTAGATATTGGCAAGACTGTTTATAGCACAGATGGATCGGTTGAGATTAAAATTGAGTACGGAAGTAAGCTAAAAATATCAATTCCAACTTCTGACAAAAACCCGTTTACCAAAAAAGCTAAGTACGATAAGACACTAAGAGGTTTATTGGATAGCGATTTTGCAGGCAAAGGCAGTGTAATGCGAGGTTATGCAGCAAAAAATATCCAGGGCGCATTAGAGCATTTAATGTCAATCATCCCATTTAAAATAAATTCTGTTGATAGAGAAAAGTGGGAATCATTAGGCGGCAGTAAAATAAAAGATGCGGTCAAATCTTTTGATGATAATACTAATACCATTGATAACACCAAAGATACAATGTTTCGTAAATCGAAAAAGCCTATTGACAAAACCCCATCAGGAACTACTATATCAGAAGTTGAAAATGCTATTAATGAATTTTTAGGTGGTGAAAATAATGAACTCCCATTCGACATTGAAATCAAACAAAGCCAAAGTAACACATACGGAAAAGACAGTTGGGATAAGCATGGAAGAATTAAAGGCGGGTTTGGATATAGGAATGACGATACAGGAAATTCACGAGGCTCGCTTACGCTTATCGCAGACAACCTCACTTCACATAGCGACATCAGACAAACCATCCAACATGAAGTTATCGCGCATTATGGCATTAATTTGTTCGATAAAGTCACGCGTCAAAAAATACTTGCAAAAATAAGTCGATCTCAATCTACCACATTGCGAGATGTATACTCATATATTAATGAGCAGTATAGTGATGCTAACCGCAACACCAAAGCAGAAGAAGCATTGGCCTATCTTGCAGAACGATACAAAGATACTCCAACTTTAACAAAAGCCTGGAATGAAATTACCCACTTCATTGTTGAGCAGCTACGCAAGCACTTTAAGCTTTTCAGACAAATTTATACTAAGAAGGAATTAAGCCAACTACTAAATCATATTGAACAAGGCGTTAGAGCAGGGAAAGAAACACGGAATATTCCAAAGTCGTATAACTTTAGCAAAAGTAACGAAGGCATCCATTCCAAGATTGGAACAGGTGAGAACAACGACAGCATTATTAGCCAGTCAAAAGAATACATTAAAAATTTCTTTAATG
>CAZNGA010000111.1:0-6275 GCA_964572485.1 uncultured Chitinophagales bacterium | reverse complement strand
CAGCAAAAGGATTAGGAATTTCTCCTCGGAGGATCACTGTCTCCACAGCGGGGATCGCAAAAATGATAAGAAAGCTGGCTGATAGCCAGGTACGGTTCAACCTGTCACTTTCATTACATACCCTCAATAATAAGTTGAGAACCAAACTCATGGTCATCAATGAGAAAAATCCTATCGATGCATTAAAAGAGGCGTTAAAATACTTTAAATCGAAGGTGAGTACAATGCTGACCTATGAATATATCCTCTTCCATGACCTCAATGACAGCCTAAAGGATGCAGAGGAATTGATTAAATTTTGTGGTGAGATCCCCGGCAAACTAAATATCATCGAATACAATCCTTCTACAAATACACGGTATAAGGCAGCTAATGAACGCAATGTGGAATTGTTCGTGGAGCGTTTAGAAAGGAGCCATATCCCGGTGACCGTCAGAAGAAGTAAGGGGAAAGACATTGATGCCGCCTGTGGGCAATTGGCCAATAAAATTGCTGATGAATAGCCTGCCTTCTTTAAAAAGAGAAGAAGAGAGAAGAAAGAAGAAAGAGAAATCTGCCTTATTCTATTATGAGCTTTTTAGAAGTGAGTTTCCCGTTCATATTCAACTGTAAAAAATAAAAACCCTGAACTGCCTGAAGATGAATTGGCATTACTTCCTCACTTTAGATATCTAAACCCAATATCCAAAATAATAGCGACCTCTTCTCAACGATCTCAATTCGAGCTTTAGGGCATCTCTCTTTTAAAACTTCAATGAATTCTTTCTCTCGCCTTGGTGATATAATGGCTGAGGCAACTTTGCCATAGCTTATTTCAAGTCTTTTCAGGGAACTTGCCGGGGAAGATATTGGATTAAAGCTTCTTCGTACTGCTGATATTTCCTTTAGATCAATGCTGCCACCCTCGATAAACCATAATCTAATGACCAATTTTGTTGCTGTGATTTCATAGTTAATAGTGAAACAAAATAAGCATACAATCATAAATGTAGTAGGCATAATAATTATTCCCAATGTGCTGACCGAATTTTCTATGAATTCTCCAATGACTCGATAAGCCATTGCTCCAAAGAGCCCAAAAATGACTACTATAATAAGTAAACTCGTTCTTGACCAATACTTCTTTCTCATTTCTATTAAAGGTATGATTCCAGGATCAAATTGTCAATTAATATTTCTTTATCACCATCACCATTCCAAAACAAAATGCCCACCTTGCTAAAGGACTCTTCTGGATATTTGGCATCAATGAAAATATTTGAAGTTTGCCCCTCTGTTAGCAATCGCTGGACTCTGATCCATCTTTCTTTTATTATTTCATCTTGATCATAAAAGCGAATGATAAAGTGTGTCATCCTCCATATATTCCCCTCTTTTTTATCGCACTTAAAATCTGCTGAGGCCCTTACCCATCCTGCGCCCTTTGATGATATTGGAATATAGTAGGTAGGGCTATATTGTACGGTTTCATTTAGACATAAAGAACTGACACCTTGAATGGGTGGTAATTTGCAATTGGCAGAGAATGTCTCTTCCTCAAAACCACTGCTTAGCAACTTCGAAATACTTGTTCTTTCGCCGGTAAACTCTTCATTAGTGTCCAATAGCTTTAAGTCGTTTTGTTGCTTTTCATATTTTCCAAGCACTTTCCAAAAATAGGCATTGGTCATTTGCCCGGCATGCAGTAATCCGCCTCGGTGTGCCTGATGGGTAAACCATAAATTTGAATATATAAAGATCAATAGCAAAGTGGAGACTGTCACTTTATACCAAATGTTTGATGCTCTGATCCATAGGATGAAACTGGCCAGTGGAAACGCTAGTACAGGATAGGCTTGTACCATGGTCCTTTGGCCCAGAGAGCCCCCATACCACCAAATATCCCAGGCAAATACGATATAAATGAATATGATTATGAACACAATACTAGCTCCCCAGATCGATCTATGGTATTTATATAGTGGAATGAATCCGATCAGACCAAAGATCATTAGAGGTGTATACACTAACCAACCGGATTTATAGCTGAACAATCCATTGAAGATATGGGGGTGTAACCAGCTGAATCCAAAACTTTGATAACTATAGACAATCCACTCATCTGTCACATACTTCCAGTACAATAACTGTATGAAACCGATGGCTAAACAGGATATTATAGCAAGGAAGGCCTTTGGAAGAATACTCATAATAAAAGAAAACCTCTTTTCGATCTGCGCTTTTGAAAATAGGTTTACCCCCCAAGCAATTGGAATGATGCAGGAAATGATCTCGATGGGCCGGGTTAATGCCGCTAAACCAATTAGTCCCCCAATGATCATACCTTTCGCATAGGTTGGCTTCTTATAGAAGAAGAAGGTTGTGTAGATGATCAATGTGTATATGGTGAATAAATTATTATGGGTCATAGCACCATTTATCGCTGAATAATCCAAATAATTGGTACCCAATACAATACAAAGCAGGGTAAGAGCTACGATCCAGTCTTCAAAATAGAGGAGCAGGAGTCTTCGCAAGAAGAACAAGCCAAGTAAGGCCACTAATAAGCTGCCAATTGATATCAGAAACTGGTAGGGAAATGAGAACCCATCTGCCTCGTATTTTGTAGAATTTGAAGCCCAAAAATGGGCAATACCAAAGAATGGTAAGTACTGAAGTGCTTGGCCGCATGAATGTTTCATTACATAATTGCCAGAGGAATGTTCGAAAGCTTGATGGAAATCATGGGTTGGGTGGTATTTCTCTATTATATCGTCCCTGAATGAACAGTTCTTTAGATCCTGATAAATGAAAAGCGCTGGCAAATACATATAATACCCAGATACATCCCAGCTAAGAGTGGCTTCAGTTTGGCTTTGTTGGTATTTGGGATAGTAAACGAACCCGGCAAGTATAATGACCAAACAGCTGATCCAAAGCGCTATCATTGATCTTGGATTTTTCATAATGGGCTATTTGG
This sequence comes from uncultured Chitinophagales bacterium, assembly GCA_964572485.1. GTDB lineage: Bacteria > Bacteroidota > Bacteroidia > Chitinophagales > CAZNGA01 > CAZNGA01. The sequence goes on along the minus strand of CAZNGA010000111.1, from coordinate 3,316 downwards.
AGTGGTCTTTATTTTTCTATTGAATGTTGTTTTTTTCCCACTACAATAGTAGATAAACCAAAAGAATTGAAGATCATTTTATCTACTATTCTAGATATTGGGACCAAGGAATTGTAAAATTTCATTTGCTCCTTCGGGATACTTTCGTTCTTGATGATTTGACCTGACACGTACCAGCCAAATATTCCCATCAAATTGAAATATTTGGTATGACAGATCTTCAGCCCATTCTTTAAGAATAATGGTGATAAAGTGGATTTGTTATATCTCCTATAATGTCCTAATTCCTTGTCAAACTTGTTATATAAATTCTGATAAGAAGGGGCGAGGATGATCAAGTGCCCATCATCCTTCAACATTTTGCAGCAGTTTCCAATGGCAGCTTCATCGTCATGAATATGTTCTAATACATTCAATGCAAAAACGGTATCATAACAATTGGATTGATCCTCAAATTTTTCAGAAAAATGCGCATCGGTCAGATCCATCTCGATCGCCCCGAGGAAGGAAGGTTGGTTTTCAAATCTGGCTTTTAGCTTGTCACAATACCCTGATCGTAAGTCTGTAAGCATTATTTCGTAGCCATCCTTTAGAAAAAGGGAAGAGATGTTTCCTATGCCGCTCCCGATCTCCAGCACTTTCCCATTACAATGAGGTGAAATGGTATCATACATCCATTTGTTGAAATTATCGGCTTTGCTAATGATCTCAAGGGTGGATTCGCCAACTTCATCTATTTCCTCAAACTTGAGCTTTTTCATTTCTGAAGGATGTTGTATTTGAGAATACAGTAAATAGCCCTGAAGCCATCTCGCCATCCGATCTTTTTACCTTCCATATAGGTCCTGCCAAAGTAAGAGATCCCTATTTCATAGAATCTGATCCCTTTTATATGGGCAATTTTCGCAGTGATCTCCGGTTCAAATCCAAATCTTTTTTCTTTAAGACCGATACCTTTTATGATCTCTGTTCTAAACATCTTATAACATGTTTCCATGTCTGTGATATTGATATTGGTCAACAGATTTGAAAGAAAGGTGAGGAGCCGGTTCCCAACCGTATGAGAATAGAATAGTACCCTTTTTGGTTTTCCGCCAATGAATCTGGAGCCATAGACGACATCTGCAAAACCCTTTAATATAGGCGCTAAAAGGTCATTGTACTCATTGGGGTCATATTCGAGATCAGCATCCTGAATGATCAGATAGTCTCCTGTTGCCTGTGCGATCCCTTTATGGATTGCCGCCCCTTTTCCTTGATTTTTCTCTAGCACAATGTATGAAATTGGAAATTCAGGGTGCTCTTTTTGGTAATTCAATACCTTTTCGTTCGTATTATCTGCGGAGCAGTCGTTAATGATGATCACTTCCTTTTGGGTCCCTTCTATCAGATCAACTTGTTGGATAAGGTCTAAGATCAATTGAATGGTTGATTCCTCATTATATACGGGAATGATGATTGAAAGTGTTTTGTGCATATTCTAATAGTTGAAGTTAATGGACAACTGCTTTTACATTATTTCGTTGAATGGTTTTACCGTGGTTTCATTACTAAAATCTACATCATTGATGTTCCGCTCCTTTTCAAAGATCATGAATGTGTGCCTGTTTATCAAATTCGCAGGGGTAATATTTATAAGTAATTGCTCCCTGTAAACTTTGCGCTTGGCGCCTTGAGATAGCCTTTTATTCTTTTTTATACTTCGCAAATAGGCGGAGAATGAAAGTATCAGTATAAATGGATAGATGAAAGGAAATAAAAGTAGTGATCCTTTGCTAAGGCGAACATATTTGATCTCCATTATTTTCAACCCTGCTAATTTCCCTAATATTCTCATTTTTTGGATGCCGATCATGAATATATGTCCATGATACACTTCATCAGTTATGGATCTGTCAGACATCCAAATATCATCAATTTCATTGGGGGGCATTTTCCCGGCTGACTCACTTTCAAAAAGTAAGTAATTGAGTTTTGCTGCTAAATTCGAATAACTGGGGGTGGTAATGAGCAGTCTGCCATTATTTGTAAGAACTCTATTAAATTCCTTCAGTACTTTCAACTGGTCACTAACATGTTCTAATCCCTCCTGGCAAATGATCATATCCGCAAATTGATCATCCAATGGAATTCTCTCTTTGATGTTGGCTCGCTGGCACTCAATGTCCTTTACCTTGAAGTATTCTGGAAATAGGTCGAATGGAAATACCTTAGCGCCGATATCGATCAGCATTTCTGTGGTCGCCCCATTCCCCGCAGGGATGTCAATAACCACTTTGTCCTTTAGCTCTGCTTTTATGCGATACAAATAGTTTTTAACGTAAAACTTAATGCTCTTTCGATTATTTATATGGCTATCTATCATCTTCTGTTTTTCACTTTTCGTTCGATCCCCCCATAAATTCCTTGCAATTTACCTTTTGTGGTTTAAGAAGATAGAAATCAACAGGTATTTTCAACTTACTGAGTTTATTATGTTCCAGTCGGTATCGGCTTAAGCTAAACGCCAGGTAGAACACCAAGTAGCCGAATGCCAGTATCTCATGGCGAAGGAAATGATTGGCATGAGCTCGCCCTCCTTGTAAGGCAATAATGATATAGGCAGCCATGAGTAATTGAGATAAGTTCTTGATCAAAAAGTACCTCAATTGATCATTATTCATAGATATGTACGGTTTATAGAAGTTGGAGATATTAATAGTATTGTTTTTCATGATAAACCATAAATGTATGGTAAGGAGGAAGAATAGGGTGGTGACCATTGCAAATTGACGCCCCCATGTTGAGATAAGCCAGAAATCATAGAAGCCGTGAAATGCCATAGCTAATAGAAAATAGAATGGAATGATCAGGAATTTTGACTTCTTCGTCAATTTGAATTTGGAGCCCATCAATCCATAACAAGCTGTTGAAGTACTGCACATATGCATCACGCTGGCATATAGAGCTCTGCTTCCAATGTTATGTAGGTCGCTCCTATAAATGTATTCAATATTCTCCATAAACGCAAACCCCAAAGCGGCCACCGAGCCGTATAGTATATAGTCGAAAGGCTCATTGATACCTTTTCTGAAAAACAATAATATAACAATTACAGGGATGATCTTAAATAGTTCCTCGATCCCGCCGATCACAAGAAAGCAGTAAAGAAAATCCTGCACTGGAGCCCTGTCTTCGCTGAGTTGGAAACCCAAATGATCAACAAATCTATACAGATCGATAACAAAAAGATCTGCTAAAAAACAGGACAAAACAAAGGAGATAATCAGATATATCCACTTTTCCAGCTCAAATATATCAAGTTTACTCGGAATTC
>CAZNGA010000110.1:0-6399 GCA_964572485.1 uncultured Chitinophagales bacterium | reverse complement strand
AAACTACTACTACCTTTAAGAAAAACCAAAAGTACATGTATTAGGTGTAGTGATAATATTAGCGGTGTAATTGTTGATCTATTAGAGGATATGGATATCTGGGACTTCCGCTACCACTATTTTATTCCATGGCATTATTGCCATAACTGTAAAGATCCTATAAGGAGGATTTAGGGATATCACTTTTTTTTCTTCTTCCTATCATGGAGGATTGAAAAAAGTTGATTATTTGTCATATTACCAAGGTAGTTATAAAGGTCTCGTGGTTCTAAAGTTGTTTTTCCTGAAATTTTTAAAATCTTATAGATTTTCTTATGAAACTCTTTTTTTTCATTCATTTTATACCTAATACTTACCATTAATCTCCGTTTTTCCTCTTCTTGAATTGCAGCCGTTAATACTTTGTGACGCTTTGAAAACTCACCCGGTTTACCTCCATTGTCAAGATAATGTATTGCATATACTCTTGCTAAATTGCCTTCCTTGTTCATTATTCTATATAATTATTATTATATTTTTATATAATAAGAATGTCATATGATTATCTTTTTAAGTTTATCATTGTAGGGGATACGGGTGTTGGAAAAACCTGCTTTGTTGACCGTTTTGTAAATAATGAATTTAATCCGGCCCAGATGGAGACAATTGGCGTTGATTTCCGTTCTAATATGGTAACTCTGGACGATAATGCAGTTATAAAATCGCATATATGGGATACAGCGGGCCAAGAAAAGTTTGCTTCCATTATTCGTAGTTATTATAGTGGTATCGCTGGAGCAATAATTGTCTTTGATGTTGGTAAAAAAGAATCATGGGAACACGTAGAATTCTGGAGAAAAGAGATAATGAGAAATCGTAGTTCTAAAGATCCCCTCGTTACACTCCTCATTGGCAATAAGATTGATAGTAGAAAAAAACGGATGGTTAGCCGCACAGAAGCTGAAGCTTATGCACTACAACACAATATGTTATATGCCGAGTCTAGCAGTAAGTTAAATCAAAATGTTACTGAATCTTTTGAATGGCTCGTCATGGAAACATATGAGAGAATGGATAGAGAAAACCCTGGTTGCGGAATCAAACGGTCCGTTGCATATCAAGAATCTATTAAACTTATTAATCAATCAAAAGGTAGAGATTGTTATTATCTTGGTGATAAATGCCCTAGAAATTGCTGTATCATTATTTAATATTGATATAATCTTTCTACTACTAATGAAAAAGAAATTTCTCCACACCCCAGATCTATTGTGTAACCTTTATCATCCAATAATCGTATACGAAGTTTTTCAATAGTTACTGGTCCGAAATATCTTCTTGCTGAATCCATGCCTGGTCCCGGAGTTACTATTGGTACTTGGGGATTATCACTTATTCTTTGGATTGGAAATCTAAACAGTATATTTGCTGATTGAGGTGGATAATATTGATTTACACAGCTATTTTGCTGTGTACCCTTGATCTCTCTTGCTGTGTATTTTTGTGCCTTTGTAAGAGTATCTTCTCCCTTGATTGCAATAGGATTTGCCGGTGTCCCCTTCCTACATGCCCGGTTGAATTTTTCATAATATGATTTCTTTTCTTCTTTGTATCCCACGGTTCCTTCTGTATTAAAGACTGATGATTCAGGACTGACTGGTCCAATATCAAATACTTCATCTAACGTCTCGGACTTGAATGATATATGTTCAAGAGTGCCTGCTGGGCGATTATCTACTGGATCAGTATTTCCTGGATCTGGAAACCGCTGTATATTATCAGAAGGATCACAAATAGGATATATTTGTGATATATTCTTTGCGTAATTCGGAATCTTGAAGTTCTCAGTACAAGTTGGCATTGACATGGTACCCATATTTCCACTATTTCTGTTTCTATTGAAATCATCAACTTCCAGAATCAAATATTTTGTTCCCAATTCATTCCAAATACAGTTCCCAAACATACCAAAATAAATACCATCGCTTGCTATTTCATTTAATGATGCATCCGCCACCATATTAATTCTTGTATTTATAAATTTAAATTCAGTCTCCTTTTCCCGAAATCCTAATGACCAACCAAGTGTTGAATTTATTTTTTTACCTGTATTTTTATCAGCACATTTGTATGATTTATTGGGATTTACTTCAAAAACTGTTGTTTTGGAAGTTATTTGTTCATCAATATTGCTATTTACAGTACAACAGTCATCACAACAACCACATTTTTCTCTATCAAACCATCTAAATTTTAATCCGCCCGCTTTATCAAGAAAAGCTTGTGTTGCAGGATCAAAACCAGGAAAAAAGGCAAAGTAAACCTTTTGGTTGCTCTTATTTATAAATATTTGTGGCCAACAGGAGGGGAGAGGTGGCGCCGTAATTTTTGCCCATGCTTTTTCAAGCTCCTCATTCATAAATTGCATAATACCGCTAGCATCGTAATTTCCTTCTGGTATTCTCAAGCATGCTACAGCTTTATCTCCCAAAACAATTTCAAATGTAGTATTTCCATACTTATCTGAAAATGCATAGTAACCTCCCATAGGAACCTCTATACTTCCAACTGTCATTGCCAATACATTTGTAATCGGGTTGGCAAGCGCAAAAGTAAAATCTGAAGGACTATCCGTTTGAAGAAAGTTGTTTGATGGATCAATTGGACATGAAGCACTTGAAGTTCCCGTTGGTAAGATCTCCCTGTATTGACTATCAATATTTATCCATGTTAAAAATGCATTTTGTAATGTAGGATTTCTATATCCTTGAGCAAAGGGTATTTGGGCAAATGCATTTGGGAGAAATAACCTATTCTGCAGCTGTGGAGCATGAGCCCCTACGCCATCCTCTGGTACATTGGTGTAATCAGCACGATTTGGCATCACAACTCCCGGGCCTAATCTTGTCTGCATTCTTTCAGCATTGTAATACCGATTTTTCAAAATATTCGGTGCTGCATCTTCTACTGGAGGGTTTATGAAATCTTTGGCTTGGACTTTTACAGTTTCAAATTTGTTCGTTAAATCTTCACTTGTTTCTTGTATTCTTTCTTTTATTTCTTCTCTAGTTTCTTCAATATCATCCAATAGATTGTCTACCTTTCCTAGAATACCTTCTATTAATTGGTAATTTGATAATAGTTTATTCATCCCCTTGGAGAAGAATTCAACATATTTTGATTCCCCTAATTCTTTATATTTTTCTATAAATCCAGCCGCCACTTTCATAATCGCCTCCTTTCTTATCGGTGAATTAATTCCAAATATGGTTAATAATTCCTCTATGTTGTAATTCTCTATGTTGAAATCCGTATTAGGTTTTGACATATATATTAAATACTAGTTTTTAATTTAATATTTAATATCTGGTTATTTATTTAGTGTTTATCTTCTTGTCCTCCGGCGTCTTCTTCTCTTTCTCTTCCGGGTCTTTCCACGTTTTTTCTTATGTCTTGTGCGCCGGTGTCTTTTTCTTAGTGCTCTTTTCCTTGTACGTTTTCTACGACGTTTTCTACGACGTTTTCCACCACCCTTGGTCTCTTTGCCCACCGCCTTGACCTGTCTAACTGTCGGTGGCCCTTGCACTGCCTGGACCGCTGCACTCGCACCTGTTGCAGCTTTACGCGCAGGGTTTTTGCCCGAAGCTGCAAGATATGATTGAATTATTTGTTGAGTAACAGAAGTTGAGTATTTGTAAGTATCAACACCAAATTGTGGGTTGTTATAAAAACAAAAATACATTTTATAACCTTGATCTTCCCAACCCAATCTTTTTAGAGCTTCGATTTGTCTCATGGATATACCATAGCTATCTCCATCTTCATCAAACATCTCTATGGGACTATCGCGTAACTTTAATACTGTTTCAGCTTGTTGTTGTGTTGTTTGAGCATTAAACCCAGAACGAGAAAGAAGTTTTAGAAAATCAAGCCAGGTCTTAGAATCATAGGCTGCATCATCATCAGACAAACGCTGGAGTCTCGGTACCATATTATTTAAGGCTCTAAGATTTTCTGCTGTAAGATTGCTTGTAGCACCATCACCTTTACAACCTTTGCGAAATCTGTATGAAAACTTTCTAAAATAGAATTGGATGACATACACTAAGGCTGATAACTTACATCCTTGATATATATCCGATCCTGTATTTCTTGCAATCCCATGCACTAGATCCATTATATGCATTCCTGCTCCCCTACCGGCTGCTGCGTTTGCACAGAGTCCCTCAATATATAACATTGGTTCATCAATTAAATGAGCTCTCAATCCTTCAAAATAATCAGATCCTGGATATGCCTCCTGCCTCTCCCGGCGCGTAATCGCCTGAATAATACCATTAGAGACTCTTGTCAAATCTCTTAAAACTACAAAACCATGTGTAGCTACAGGAGTTATACCACTTTTCGCTTTTATAGCAGATGAAGCTCCCATGGAGCTTTCTTTGCGTCGTGTTATTTTTAACATTACATAATTGATTGTATATAACATCTTATCTGTATCAAAGAAACCCGGTCCTATTACACTGCCACACGCGTATCCGGAATTTCCCCCCGCAGTTCTTACTTGTGTACAAGCCCAATCATATTCAGATTGGGCGGTACTAACCACTACGCCAGCAGCACTAACTTGAGTTAGCAATCTTTGTAAATTATGATCCATTGGTGTGGTTCTTGGATTTACATAAAAATAGAACCCTTCTGCACCTGCTGTTATTGGGTTAGATGATTTTTGTTTTCCTTTACTCCCACTTGGACTTTCCGACATCATTGCTGCCATATTTATATATAAAATTTAGATAATAAAAATTGAAGGATACCTATATTTATATATCTATATCTATCACAGAACAACCATGAGCGATTCCGATGAGAATATTTGCGAAATCTGCTGCGAGGAATTCAACCAGTCAACCCGCGCCAGAGTAGACTGTCCTAGCTGCCACTATCCTGCCTGTCGTACTTGTGTACGCACCTATCTCCTTGGAACTAATGATGATCCTCATTGTCTAAAGTGTAAAAATCGGTGGGAAAGAGATATGTTGATAAAGGCAACACTAAAGTCCTTTGTTAATAAGGAGTATAAGGAGCATAGAAAAAATACTTTATTTGAACATGAAAAGAGTAGGTTAGCTGCCACTATGCCTGCTGTGGAAAATCATAAAAAGTGCTTGGAATTGGAAAGTAAAAGCACAGACTTACAAGATAAAATTAATGAACTTCGCCGACAAACTTCACTTCTTAGAAGTCAGCAGGGTCAGCTACAATCAGAACTCTGGCGGAGAAAGCAAGGCGGAGGTGCAAAGGAGAAGAAAAAATTCATGAAAGCATGTCCTGCTGAAGGTTGCCGCGGGTTCTTGTCTACCCAATGGAAATGCGGCCTTTGTAATGTTCATGTCTGTTCAAAATGTTTTGTGATTAAGGCTAAAGATGAAGAGGGTAACTTTTTGGAACATGTCTGTAATGAGGATGATGTGAAATCAGCAGAAATGATCAAGAAAGAAACACGAAATTGTCCAAAATGTGCAGTTCCTATCTTTAAAACAGAAGGTTGTGATCAAATGTGGTGCACCGAATGTCATACAGCATTTAGTTGGAGGACAGGTTTGGTTGTTACAGGCGTTGTTCATAATCCACACTTTTATGCTTGGCAAAATTCGGGAGCGGCCGCGGCACGTGCTAATGTTCCCGGTGCTATTATGTGTGGAGGTATACCACAACTCTATTCCTATAGGGAATTGGTCTTGTGGGGACTTGATGCCAAGAATGCTTTTCGGAGGCGGTACGATAATTCTATAGAATATACTGAAAATGAAATACTGGCGCGAACAACTGTTGGATTGCATCGTGCCTGTAATCATTTCGCAAACGTGGAACTAGATCGCGTCCGCCGAACCTGTAATAGAGTGACTGACAATGAGGAACTGAGGATTAAATATATTCTAAATGAGATTACGGAAGAGACTATGAAACGTGAAATTATTAGACGTGATAAGAAACGAAGTAAAGCACTGGCCATGCTTCAGATCTACGAGTTGGTCAATACTGTCTTTACTGAGAGTATCCGTGATATATTTGCTGTATTGAGTGAAAAGCGTGCTCAAAGAAGTAGATTTCATGGAGATGAGAGTGTAAATGAATTAATTGAGAGAAATCTTCAAAGATGTGAAGCCCTACGCGACTATGCTAATGGGGAATTATCAAAAATTAGTGTCATTTACTCTCAGTGTGTTGCTTATATTGAACGGAATTTCATGACTTCTTCGCGGAAGTACAAGAAATCTGATCTTATTAGTTAAATAAACTTTGAAAGAACTTCTTCAATACTTCAATTGCTTTTGTATTAAATTTTTGCCATGGAATTACTGTTATTCCTTGCCCTCTTTTATAATGCCGTGATCCTGTAAATACAATACATTCAAG
>CAZNGA010000109.1:0-6695 GCA_964572485.1 uncultured Chitinophagales bacterium | reverse complement strand
GAAGCTGTGGAAAAAACTTCTGATTTCTTTGTCGGGATCGTTGTATTTGATTCTATCAACTTAGTAGCCACTCCACCAAGAGTTTCAATTCCTAATGCAAGCGGAGTTACATCAAGTAACAGGACATCTTTAACATCACCTGTTAGTACACCTCCCTGGATTGCAGCTCCAACAGCAACCACTTCATCAGCATTAACACCCTTTGAAGGCTTCTTTCCAAATGTTTTTTCAACCAATTCCTGTACCTTAGGAATACGCGTGGAGCCTCCTACTAGTATAACTTCATCAATATCAGAAGGGGATAACCCTGCATCCTTTAAAGCAGCCTTACATGGTGCTATTGAGCGCTCAAAAAGAGAGTCAGTCAATTGCTCAAACTTAGCTCTTGAGAGTTTCGTGACAAGGTGTTGAGGTACGCCATCAACGGGCATAATATATGGTAAGTTGATCTCAGTTTCATTACTACTTGATAATTCGATCTTTGCTTTTTCAGCAGCTTCTTTCAAACGCTGCATAGCGGCGGGATCCTTTCGTAGATCAATCCCCTTATCGCTCTTAAACTCATCTGCAAGCCAGTTAATGATCATCTGATCAAAGTCGTCACCTCCCAAATGAGTGTCACCATTTGTAGATTTTACTTCAAATACGCCATCACCAAGTTCCAGTATGGAGATATCAAATGTGCCACCACCTAAGTCATATACTGCGATCTTCTGATCCTTGTTCTTCTTGTCCAATCCGTATGCCAGTGCAGCAGCGGTTGGTTCATTGATGATCCTCTTTACTGAAAGACCGGCAATTTCTCCGGCTTCCTTTGTTGCCTGTCGTTGTGAATCATTAAAGTACGCAGGTACTGTAACAACTGCTTCAGTGATCTCATGTCCAAGGTAGTCCTCAGCGGTCTTCTTCATTTTTTGAAGTAAAATAGCAGATATCTCTTGTGGAGTATATTGCCTTCCATCAATAGAGAGACGAACTGTGTCGTTATCTCCCTTTTCGATCTTATAGAGCATATGGGTAACATCATCTTTTACTTCGTCAAACCTTCTTCCCATAAGTCGCTTGATCGACATTATCGTTTTTGTCGGATTTGTTATCGCTTGTCTCTTGGCTGCATCACCAACTTTTCTCTCACCTTTCTCCAGAAAGGCAACAATAGAAGGTGTGGTTCTTTTGCCTTCGCTATTAGGAATTACAACAGGCTCACTGCCTTCCATTACAGAAACACAAGAGTTCGTTGTTCCTAAATCAATACCAATAATTTTCGCCATCTTATAAAATTTATTTATTAATAATTTTGATCTTTAAGCTAAATACCCTTCAATACTTGTGCCAACTGGGTTTATTCATAAAAACACAGCAATTATGGCTTATATTAAGAGTGAAAAGCAAAAAACCTGACAAAACGACAGTATTTATTGGCAAGGGTGAACAGGAACGAAATTTAGATGTTTGGTGATCTCTCCACAAGCAAAAGAATCACGAGCTGCATCTGAGAAAGGAATATTGGATATTGTTGTATCATACCTACTTGAGAATATGCCCATACCATTATTGATATTTGTATAATCCGGGTTGATCTGCATTTGGGTAATGCCGGTATTGGCCTGAGTTACTTCAATAAAGGTATTAAGAGTTTCGCCACCTATATAAAAGATCAGATCTATTGAAATAGCTTCTCTGTCAACCGTTGCATCTGTTATTAAATTTGCATTCAAAAAATAGAATAGGTTTTTAGATTCAATTTGGTAGGACATCGCCTCCTTACCTTCCACATCATCAGACTTAATATCAGAAAAGATCTTCCACTCCAGGGAAAGTGAGTCCACGATAGAAGTTAATTTACTCTTCTCAGTATAATTGAATATGATCCTCAATTCATAAACTTTGCCATTTTCAGCCGATTTCCAGCGGATGTTGTATGGGCTTTTAGACGCCCAATTGCCGGGTAACGATTGGCTAGGGCGAATATTTGTGATCCTGCCGACAATAGGTGTCTCAGCGGATACCAATTGACCATTTTTAGTATTAGAGATCTTAAGTTTATATAGGTAGGTATCATCATCCGTATTTTCAAGAATGGGGGCTGTTGTTTTATAAAGAAAGTTAGGAGAAGATGCAAAAATCCCATTTTCCTTAATAAGATTGTCATCGCTACCATCTATTTTATTTAGAGGGTAAGAATTGATCAATACACTGTTTTTCCACTCTTCCAGCACTACTGCCAAAACGGATTGATGGTATAAAGAATCTGCATCTTGGGCAACAAGTAAGGCCCCTTTGTTCTTATCCAGAAAAGCTTTATTGATCTTAATATATTGAATGGAATCGTTATTATTAAGCAATCCATATACAATTGTTGTTTCCTGATAATCCGCAGCGATATCAAAATCTGTTGTACAAGAAGTTGCGAAAAGTAATAACAATGGGACGTAAATATGAACTATTTTCATGGAGGCGTAAAGATAAAACTTTTTAAGCTATATAAAGGTTTTCGCCGATAATTTTGCACTTCTGTGACAATATTGATATTTTGCATTAAAATCGTAGGAATTATGACTCAAAAAGAAAAAACAGAGAAGAAAGAAAGTGGAATCAAGGCAAAAAGGGTAACTACCAACATTTTGCAAGAAATGAAGGAAAGAGGCGAAAAAATAGCTATGCTTACGGCATATGACTATTCTATCGCGAGGATCATTGATGATGCAGGGATAGATGCTGTTTTGGTCGGCGATTCAGCCTCAAATGTAATGGCAGGGCATGAAACTACCTTACCTATCACTCTGGACCAAATGATCTACCATGGTGCTTCAGTGGTGAGAGCTGTAAAGAGGGCTATGGTTGTTGTGGACCTCCCTTTTGGATCATTTCAGGGGAATTCAAAAGAAGCACTTAATTCAGCAATAAGGATCATGAAAGAAGCCGGTGCACACGCTATTAAATTGGAGGGCGGGAAAGAAGTAAAAGAGTCGGTTGAGAGGATCATCTCTTCAGGCATCCCTGTTATGGGACATCTAGGCCTTACCCCCCAGTCAATCTATAAATTTGGTACTTACATCGTTAGAGCTACTGAAGAGGAAGAAGCCAGCAAGCTTATTGAAGACGCGGTATTGTTAGAAAAATTGGGGTGCTTTGCCATCGTACTTGAGAAAATTCCTGCGACATTAGGCAAACGTGTTGCTGAAAAAGTCAATATCCCCATCATTGGAATTGGAGCCGGCAAAGATGTGGATGGCCAAATTCTTGTGATACATGACCTTATTGGGCTATCCTATGAATTTAAACCTCGATTCCTAAGAACTTATATGAATTTGTATGAAGACATTAAGCAGGTAATTGGTGAGTATATCGAGGATGTAAAACTTAAGGATTTTCCAGATGAGAAGGAACAATATTGATCAAAGTGAGAATACTATTCTCCCGGCAATGTTGTAAAATTATAGAATTGAATATTGAAAGTGGCCCGCTCAGGTTTTCTTAACGGGATATCCCAAAACCCCTTATAGGAAATCTGATCTACAATAAGGGTTTCCTTGATCTTTGTTAATTTCATGTGCATAGTCACATTAAAGTCGAATAATATAGAGAAATAGGATAGGTTGTAATCTCTCTTTACGATCTCAAATGTCTTTTTACTAAAATAGGTGTGTAGCTCATTAATTACAATTCGGCTATCTTTTGACCCACCAAGATTATCCTTTTTCACCACTGAAAAAACGTAGCAGGGAATCGAATCCCGGTAGTTCTCCGATGTAATGGAGTAATTATAATACTTAGCCATAGCTGGTTCAAAGATGGCAAGCTTCTTTTTTATCAACGGAATGCCCTCAATCTTACTTCCCGGATTAAAGATCAAAGCCTTAAGTTGTTGCTTATGTTTTTCAATTTTACTTACATCATTGGGTTTTGGATCAGTTGCCACTGTTTTTGTCATACAGATAGTATCTTCTGTGTAGAATAAATAGAAGAATAACTCTGCTGTATAATATTTATTGGCACCTTTCTTCTTATTAAAACTTCCTTCAACATCTTCGCTCACTACTTCCATCCAACGGCAGTCCTTCTTTACAGATTGTTGGATCGTACTTTTATAGGAAGCTTTGAAGCTATTTTTCTTTGAATAGATCCGGATCTGATTATCAGAAAAATAAGCACTTCGACGTAAATTCTTGAAAGCCAGATAAAATGAGGTGTCATCTTTTACAAGGTTTATGAAGTCATTGACATCAAAGCCTTTCTTGACTGCCACGATCATTACGGAGTCAAGTGTAATTGCCTTCACAATGCCGTCATAGCCAGTTTCTTGACCCAATACAGAGCTGCCAGCAGTAATAAAAACTATTAGATAGGCAATTATTTTTTTAAATTGCATGGAAAATATTTATGGTGTCTAATATAGTTAAATTGAACATAACAAAATGGCAAAGATGGATAGTGTTTTTGTCCATCTTAATAATGTCTTCCATAAATGGAATTCAAAGATCGTATGGTGCAAAGTTTTCAGGTGCTTCAGCCAATCGAAGTGATACCATTGACATATTGAACTATACTATAAACCTCGACATTACTGATTTTAGCGGAAAGACCATTAGCGGAAATTGCTTGATCACGTGCGCCCCCAAATCGAATAACGTAGCTAAGATCCGCCTTGACCTATTAAAGCTTACCATTGATTCAATAAAAGTGAATAACCAAACTGCTTCATTCTCATATAATGATACCCTAATTATCATTTCACTTCCATCCATATTGAATAGCAACGATACTGCTGTGATCAATATTTACTATTGGGGGGTACCCCAAAAAGATGGAGGAGGCACCGGATGGGGTGGCTTCTATTTTCAGACCACGCACGCCTACAATTTGGGGGTAGGTTTTGATGCTGATCCTCATAATTATGGCAGGGTATGGTTCCCTTGTTTTGATAATTTTGTTGAGCGATCAACGTATGAATTCAATATTATTACGGATACTACTAAGAGAGCCTTTTGCAATGGGTTATTGCAGAGCCAGACGAATAATGGCGATGGCACTCAAACATGGCGATGGGTAATGAACCATACTATCCCTTCTTATCTTGCTTCTGTTGCTGTGGCAGATTACGTATCAGTGAGTTTTGATCATAATGGGATGAATGGTGCCATCCCGGTAGTATATGGTGTTCGTGCTTCAGATTCTACAAAAATGAAAAAATCCTTAATAAACATGGTGGGTGCTATAGATGCCTTTGAAAATGCGTTTGGACCGCACAGATTTGATCGAATTGGATTTAATGTCGTCCCATTTGATGGGGGAGCTATGGAGCACGCCACAAATATTTCATATCCCTCTTTTGCCGTCAATGGAAATAAAACTTATGAGACTTTATATGCTCATGAATTAGCCCACCATTGGTGGGGTGATCTGGTTACTTGTGAAACCCCTGAAGATATGTGGCTTAATGAGGGATGGGCTAGCTTTGCGGAGTTTATCTTCCTGGAGCATGTGTATGGAAATGCTAAATATCAGGAAGCGGTCAGGATAAACCACAAAGATGTACTGCACTACGCACACGTATATGATGATGGCTACCGAGCAATTTCAGGCATACCTCATGCTTATACCTACGGTAAGCATTCATATAATAAAGGAGCTGATGTAATTCACACGCTACGTACTTATATGGGTGATTCGCTTTTCTTTGACTGTATCACTTCGTTTTTATCGGTATACGCTTTTAAAAGCATGAACAGCAATCAACTGAGGGATCATCTTTCAAGTTGCTCAGGACTGGATCTAACCCCCTTTTTTGATAATTGGGTGTTTGCACCCGGATTCCCTCATTTCTCAATTGATTCATTTGTCGTGACCCCCAATGGTAGTGAATTTGATGTCTCAATTCATGTCAGGCAAAGATTGTACAATGCGCCTTCATATTTCAGTGGAGTACCTCTGACAATTACTTTTTATAATGAACTATGGGAATCCCAAAAGATCAGTTTCGAAATGAATGGTAGATGTACAGTGATTGAAACAAAGATGTCAATTCTTCCCATCTTTGGAGCACTGGACATGGAGGAGAAGATCAGTGATGCAATTTCCGTTGAGTACATGACAATTAACACAATAGGGGATTATAATTTTGAAAATTCCCTGATCACATTTGAGGTAACTTCAATCACTGATTCAGCCCTTTTACGCATTGAACATAATTGGGTCCCACCCGATAGGATGAAAACACCAATTGCGGGGCTCCATTTGTCTGATTACAGGTATTGGAAAGTGGATGGGATCTTGCCTGCTTCGTTTAGTGCAAATGCCAGATTACGATATGATGGCCGAAATACAACGAGTGGCGGATATCTGGATAACACTCTAATTTTGAATTCAGAGGACAGCTTGGTTTTAATGTATCGTAGGAACCCTGGCAAAGATTGGGCAGTAGTGGAGCCATTTGTACTTAATACATTGGGAAGTAAAACAGATAAAAGAGGATATGTTGATCTACCTAGTTTGCAATTAGGGGAATATGCTTTCGGTATTTATGATGCTTCCAGACCTGATACCATTGTTTCTGATATACCTACTGATTGTGATTCCCTGTCAGGCAATTCAGTACCAAAACCACCTATTGACAAAGGCTTTATTTTGTATACATATCCTGTCGTCTCTTTTATCAATCATGATATATCTGATGTATGTGATCATGCCTCTTA
>CAZNGA010000108.1:0-6838 GCA_964572485.1 uncultured Chitinophagales bacterium | reverse complement strand
GTTATGGTCTGAGAATAAAGAAAATAAACTATGGTAAATATATTATATGACTAAAGTTTCCCATGTCTAAGCAATTAATTTCAGACCTCCATTTTTCTCCCATAGTTTTAGGAGTTTATTGTCCTCGATAGGTTGCTTCATGTTGTTTATTATCAATTCGTTAAAATCGCCTTCGATTATTTCAGCTAGTAATCTTAACAGTTCCAGAATAAATTGCCAAATCCGGTTATAAATAGTCATCTCTGTTACCTGTTGGCCTGTCTGGCGGAAGAGGATCCCAAGAGTTTCGTAGGATTCAAAGCGTTTGGTCAGAGAGAAAATATTGTATACCATCATGGCGATCGAGATATCTGCAATTTGCCCACAGAAGTCCTGAGATTGGGATTTGCCCAAGCCAAAGTATTGCTTGCCTTCTTTGAAGAAAACTTCAATCGACCATCTGATGGAATATGTTTGGTAGGCCTTAACTACTCCAATGCGGGTGTTTGTGGTTACCAGCACATGCCACTTGCCTCTTTTGGAGTTTTTGCAGAAGAAAAGCTTTACCTGATATCCCTTAAAATCAACCGTGGCTTCTGCAGTGTACAAGAACAAGGCCCGGTTGAACTTAACTTTCTTTCGTTTTTTCATCAAGTCAGCCAGCTCTTTCAATGTGCGTTTTTTCTCCTCGAAGGTGTACTTGGTCTTCCCCATTTTAGCCATAGCCAGCAGATGTGTTTTAGGAAACAGCTTTCTGACGCGCTGGACAAATTCAAAACAAAAGAACCAACTATCCATCAATACGTAATCAACCGGCAGCTTTTTGCTTCGTATAATGCTGATGACCATTTGCATAGCCCTTTGTGTTTTGCTTTGGACCAGTTCATTTTCTCTGATCTGAGCAGGCGAACCTTCATCTTTTGGCATCCAGTATTGCTCGGCCTTTTGTTTAGGTTTGAGTCCGTAGGGTGTGCTGGCGTTTTTTCCTTTCTCCTTGTGCAAGCTGAAATCCAGGGCAAAAAAGCTTTTGCCATCCCAGTAGCCAAGAAACAAGGCTTTAAAACCCAGGATTGTTCGGTGAAGCGAGTGGGACCAGATACGGCTTACATGTTCGGTCTTGTGGCTGGTTTTCACAAAATCAGTATCATCAATGATCAGGCACCTGGGGCTTTGGGCTTTGACATCCTCACTGTGAAGCGCAACCTGCTTAAACAATCGTCGGTTCACCAGGGCAAGAAGGTGTCGCCAGTTGATTTGATGATCATTCTTCAGGCGATACAAGGTATTCTTTCTGGCTTCAAAATACCGGCTAAGCGAACTATCAAGATAACCTCTGACAGTCTTCAGCTGAAAGATTGGGAAGAGCATCAAACACAACAAAAGATCACAGCGCCTATAGGAAGCTTGAGGGAAATCCTGGTGTCCTATTTTGATTTTGTGCAGATCCAATCTTTGGTACAGGTTGATGATTCTTGTAATTGCTTTTTCACTCGAAGTCAAAATGTCATTAACCTCAGAAAAAAACTTTGTACTTTTACTTGGCAGCATGTAGTTTTTGTTATGTTTAGCAACATTAAGATACTGATTATCTTGCAATTACTAATAACATGCTGCCTTCTTTTATTCATAAATTTACCCCATCCGAGACATGGGAAACTTTAGTTATATAAATCTTCTTTTGAATAAAAAGATCTTTCTTGCTGACAAATGAAAATACCTGCTTTTGTAATATGTATTTTATTTCTGCATTTCTTTTTGTGCTGTGATACTAAGTCGATAGATGATGTAAAATGCTTGTATACAGTGGATTTGAGTAATATCAATAATATCATTGAATCAGATTTCTCAACTAAAATAACAAAAACCATTATACTAGAATCAAAAAGTGAATCACTTTTTGGGAATATTTCAAAGATCTGTATTGGCACTAATAGAATTTATGTATTCGATCCTTTTAGAACCAAAGAATTAATGGTATTTGATTTTGATGGTAAGTTCATTCATTCCTTTTATAACATCGGAAGGGGCCCTAATGAAGTAGCTTTGCCCAAGGATTTCATTATTGATAAAAACGACAACATTCATATATATGACCAAATTGGTTATATGGTAAAAGTCTATGATTCAAAGAGGAAATTAAAAGGTAGTTATTCTCTGGGATGCCCGATGAAAAGTATATCTATTCTCCCTTCCGGAAACTATATTGGATATATTGGGAATATTTCAAACAATTATATTAACAATACTCTCATTACTAGTAATGTCATTTATTTTGATGAGTCTAATGAATTTTACAATCAAATCTATGCATTAGCGGAAGATATAACATATTATCATTTGGGAGGTGGTTTATTTCAAAACTATAATGGAGAAACTCTTTTACGAACACCCGGCGATTGTTGTATATATAAGGTAATTAAAGACAAGATTGATCCATTTTGCTATATTGAACTTGGGGAAAATGCCCTACCTCCTAAGCTAATTGAGAAGTACAGAGATACGTATTTGGAGTTTTTTAATAGGATTGTAAAAGAAACAAAATATATTTATCACTTCAATAAATTTTTGGATTTACAAGACTATTTATACCTCGGTTATCTTTATCGCGGGAAATCCTATTGCTGTGTAATTAGGAAATCCGATCAGAGAATAGTTTTCAATTCCACACTTGTTGACTTCTCTCAAATTTGCGCAGGTCAGGCAAAAGGCATTGTAATTGGAGGCACAAAAGATGAGTTGATTCTTTCAGTCCAGGCAATTGATATCGAGGGCGATTTAAAAAATGACAGTAATACAAGTCAACGGATTGGTAAGGATGATAATCCAGTGTTGTTTTTTATTAAGTTGAATTGAATATGGGAAACGCAAGGGAAAGCTTTACAAATACTATTGTAACATTATTTGTCATCAGTATTATTAATGTTAACTGCACGAATAAAAATTATTATTATGAATCTGATATTAAGACAATTACTATCCCGGTAGGAAAATCAATTACATCAAACTCGCTTCGATGTGAACTTACAAATCTCGTGGTTCTTGAAACATGTGAAGGTTCTATGATCGGAGCTATTGAAAAAATTGTCTTTTCTCATGACGGGATTCATATTATGGACAAAACTCAGGGCAAACAAATCGTTTCTTTCGATAAACATGGTAATTATGTCTCGTCACTTTCCAAGAAAGGACATGGACCAGATGAGTATATTTTGCCCAGAGATTTTATTATTGATAATAATTCTCAGACAATAGAAATCCTCGATCACGGATCCAAAGACATTATTTTGTACAATCTCAATGGTGATTTTCATAAACGGATTCATCACGGTTTTACTAGTTATGGCTTTGCTAAAAATGAAATTGGATCATATATTTTCTTTCTTTCAAATACCGACAGGATATATTATGGAGACAGGCTCCTTAATCATAATCTTGTATTTTATAATAGCATTGAAGGTATTTATCATGAGTTGGATCCTTTTCCAAATCAGGACATATTGAATGCCTTTTCAGCAATACCGAATTATGGTTTTTCAACAAGTATTAATGGGCAGCTTTTATATAGACACTATGGGGATCCAATAATATACACAATTATGGATGATGTGCTGCAGGAAGAATGGTTTTTGGATTTTGGTGATCAATTATTAGTCGAAGATAAAATCACCAGAAATGATTTCAATCAAAATAAAATTCTCTCCGATTATGGTCCCAAAAGTGGATTAGTATATTGGATCCCTTACTTTATTGAACTTGAAGAGTTCGTATTAATTTCATATGTAAAAGGGCAAAATTACTTTTGCAATTTAACCGATAAAGAAAATTTTAAACCAATATTCCAATCAGAATCGATAGATTTTATTAATATGCTTCTCAATCTTAATGAAATATGCTATGTCTGTAGTTTTCAAGGTTTGCTTTGTGTTGCAATTGAGTCATTTAATCTATTAGATACTACATTGTATCAGAAACTGCTAGGTGGAGAATTTGGCAAAAGCATTCAAAGTCTCAGAGCATTAAAAGAAACTGACAATCCTATTATATTGTTTTATTCATTAACAAACAGAAATATATGATATGAAAAAGTTTTTTAATTTTTTGAGCATATTCACCTTAGTGTTTATCATTGCAATTAATTTATCAGTTTTTGCCGAGGAACCCGGTCCATGCACCGAAAATACTCTTCTTGATTGTAAGCTAGAAACAATACCCTGTGGTACCATGATGATGGGTTTAAAGGATGAATGTGTTCCGTTCAATGATTATTGGTACTGTTGTACTGAAGATGTGACAGTGTGTGAAATACGGATTCTCTAACTTAAATAATACTATGAAGAAAAAGAGTTTATTTTTTATTTCTACGTAACCCTTCGGCGTAGTGCATCTTGACAGCTATTTTCCTGGCAGGTACCTTTAAAGCAAAAAAGTACATGAACTCATCAGCCAAGAGAATAATCGAAAGAAAGTTAAACATAAAGTTGCCTGCAATGCACGCCCCACTGGCAATCAACCGCTCTGTTAAGAAGCTGCAACCATCAGGCCAGGCCCATTCAGGTGATTTTCTGCCCGTGTTAATGGGCGGATTTCCTCCCGCTACTGATGCCATGAGTGATCAGATCGAGATCTGGCTGCCGGATGGCACACGTATTGTGGCCACTGGAGAGAAGTGTATTTCTTTATTTTCCAACATGATTAAAGAAAGTCTCTGATGTTTGCCCTGACCACTGGCTATTGCTACTATATGTACCGCGAACCGACAGATATGCGCAAGAGTTTTCGGGGCCTCGGTGGACTTATCCGGGCGCAACTCAGGCGTAATGCCACTTCCGGTGAAGTGTTCATCTTTGTTAACCGTCGTAAGGACATGGTTAAACTGCTTCGATTCGAAGACGATGGTTTTATTATTTATCACAAACGCCTGGAAAAGGGGACCTTTGAGTTGCCTGAGTTTGATGCCTTAAAAAATACCTGTACCATGAGCTGGACAGAACTGGTCATGATGATCCAGGGAGTCTCTCCTAAGAAGGTTTATCAAAGGAAGCGATATTCTGTTTTCGATGGTTTTCAACAATCCTCATATATTGGTGTCAATAACTAAGGTTGTCACACCAGTGGGTTCTTCAGTTTTCATTTTCAGGGCTGTTTTATCAACCTTGCCTGCTTGTTTGTGTTGGCAAATTCTTTAGCAAAACCCTTGTATTTATTAGGCACACAGGCTGCTTCATTGTATCTTGGTTGTATGAAAAATGGCTCCCCGTCCGGTGATATGATGCAGGTCAGCAGAGAGGACTTTGAAGCTCTTCAAAAGGAAAATGCCAAGCTTCGAATGGATCTGGAGTATGTGACACGACAGCTTGATCAGCTCAAGAAAATGATCTTTGCGAGCCGCTCTGAACGTATCATTCACCCGGATCCCTCCCAACTTACACTGGATATGGGTGGAATCACTGGAAAAGAGCCTGACCCTGCCCAGGAAGAACACATCAGTTATACCCGTAAGAAGAAAGAAAAGGAACCCAAAGCCACTCATGGCCGTATGCCGATTCCTGCGGATCTGCCACGCGTCATTGAGGAGATTGAGCCACCGGCCGAAGAGATCCAGGGCATGAAACGCATCGGAAAGGTGATTTCTGAGACCCTTGAATACAAAGAAGCAGAACTCTATGTTCGCCAGATCGTCAGATATAAGTACGCCCCTGCCAGTGGAGAAACCGTTGTGATTGCCCCAATGCCCTCTATGCCCATACCCAGAGGTAATGCAGGAGCCTCGCTTTTGGCTTACCTGTTGGTCAGCAAGATGGTTGATGGATTGCCTTTTTACCGCGTGGTTCAGATACTCAAGCGACACGGCATTCACCTGGCAGAGTCCACCATCAACGGATGGATGGCTAAAGTATGCAGGCTCATCGAACCCTTGTATGACCTCCTGATCAGGGAGGTCCTTTCTTCGGGTTATGTACAGAGCGACGATACTACTCACAGGGTGCTGACCCAGGATAAACCGGGATCTTCTCACCGGGGCTATATGATCGACTATATGGCTCCCCATAAGAAGCTGCTGTTCTTTGACTATCAGCCGAATCGTAATCGGCAGGTGGTACATGAGATGCTGCGTGGGTACCAGGGAGTATTGCAAACTGACGGGTTGAATATCTATCATGAAATGGATAACAAACAGGGGGTCAAAACTTTGGCTTGCTGGGCACATGCAAGGCGCAAGTTTTTTGAACAGAAACAATATGATCCTCAGCGAACCAATCCAGTGCTTGATTTGATAGGGCAATTATATAAAGTTGAAAAGCAAGCCAAAGAAAACAACCTGGACTATGATAAGATTTACGCTCTTCGCCAGGAAAAGTCTGTTCCGGTACTAAATCAGATCTATCAGATTCTGCTGGAACAGAAATCAGATCCGAACCTGCTGGAAAAAGATCCGGTACGAAAAGCGATTGATTATACCTTATCATTATGGGATAAATTGATCAGATATTGCGAAAACGGTAGTTACCTGATTGACGATAATCCTATTGAGAACTCGATACGCCCACTGGTAATCGCACGGAAAAACCATTTATTTGCCGGAAGTCACGAAGGAGCCAAAAGGCTTGCGATAGTTTTTTCCTTTACCGGTTCCTGTAAACTCTGCGGAGTAAACCCTCAGGCTTGGCTCACCGATGTGCTTAATCGTATTCAGGATACCAAACAAAGTGAACTCACTGGCTTGTTACCGAATAGCTGGAGTGAAAAGCATTAGTATATGTGGGTGAAATCTCGCGCCTGACATGCACTACGCCGAACGGTTACCTTTCAAGGAAGATAACTACCAATCGGTTTAGTGTATCAATTTCATCGTGAGTCA
>CAZNGA010000107.1:0-6900 GCA_964572485.1 uncultured Chitinophagales bacterium | reverse complement strand
ATTCAATAATATCAAGGTTTTCAGAACCAATTAATCAAAAGTGCGGAAAACAGGAGGACCTGAACTGCGTTCATTGAATTTACTTTCCGGTCAATAATTCTCGGGCATTTTCAACAGCCACATGTGTTGGATTCTCACCACTAAGCATTTTAGCTATTTCTAATATTCTTTCGCTCTCTGCCAATACCATCACTGTGGTAACTGTTTTATCATCAATGGTCTTTTTGATGACGTGGAAATGATGATTTCCTTTACTTGCAATTTGTGGGCGATGTGTGATACAAAATACCTGATGCTCAATACTAAGCCGTTCTATCAAACTTCCAACTCTTTTGGCGATCTCGCCTGAAATGCCTGTATCGATCTCATCAAAGATCAATGTAGGCAGAGCCGTTGATTTAGCGATCAATGATTTAATGCAGAGCATTAATCGGGATAATTCCCCTCCTGAAGCTACCTTCTTCAACTCCAAATATTCACTTCCCTTATTTGGGGCAAAAAGAAAATTCACCTTATCAATTCCAAATTCACCTGCTTCTTCAACTTCCAGGGTTTCATGTGCAATACGTAAAAAAGCATGCTCCATCCCTAATTCCGACAACAGATCATTCACAGAACTCTCAAATTCAGGGATCTGGGCTTTCCTATTATTTGAGATCTCCTGAGCCATCGGGTACAATTCCTGCTTCTCAGCCTCTAATAAGTTTTCCATTTCCTCTATCTTATCTGCTAAAGAAGTGGTAGAATTTACCTTTTTCTCTATCTCCTCCATAGTGGCCAACAGATCACCAATTGTTTGGGTATTATGTTTACTTAATAGCTGGTTGATCATATCAATTCTTGCGTTTACCACATCGATCCGTTGCCCATCAAATTGAGTATTTTGTTCAATATTAGCCAGCTCAGCAGCAACATCTTGGAGATCAATTAGATTACTTTCAATTCTATTCTTCAACTTTTCCACTTCCGGCTGGAATTCACTTATTGATTGGAGCGCTGAATATATTTCACTCAATTTACTATTTACCGATCCATCATTTTGATCAAGGTTTGCTAAGGCACCCATCGTAGTTCTTTTGATCTCCTCTGCATTTGTTAAAAGAGCTAATTCACCTTCAAGCTGCTCTAATTCTCCTTCTGTCAAATTACAATCCTTAAGCTCTTTTAATTGAAACAAGTGATAGTCAAGATCCTTAGCGGCTTCATTATTATTCTGTATCAGCTCATTCAGCTTCGCAGAATACTCAATAAATACTTTATACTTTGCCTGGTAGTTACTTAAAATCAAATGGTTCTGAGCCAGTGAATCAATGGCATCAAGGTGAAATTGGTTGCTGAAAAGATCAAGGGTCTCGTGTTGTTCATGCAGATTAACCAATTGATTGCTAAGCTCCTTTAAGGTTGTTAGATTTACAGGAGTGTCATTAATAAATGCCCTGGATTTTCCTCCGGGAGAAATTTCCCTTCTTATGATAGACATCTCTTCATAATCCAGGTCATGCTGCTTAAAAAACTGTTGGAGATGATACTTTGTGATGTTAAAGTACCCTTCTACAATGCACTTATTCTCTTTATCATAAAGGACTCCGGTGTCAGCACGTTGTCCCAAAATTAGAGAAAGTGCACCGACCAAAATAGATTTTCCTGCCCCGGTTTCCCCTGTAATTATTGACAATCCATCAGAAAATGTGACTTCCAAATTCTCAATGATTGCGTAGTTCTGAATGGATAATCTATCGATCATTTTATAGTGGGGAGGGAGTTATTTATTATTGATTATTTCATCATATTTTCCTGCTCTTGCAGCATCCAACCGGCTAAGTATCTTTACTGCATCACTTTTCTCAATAGATGTTGCCTCAGAGAATATATCCGAAAGTTCATTCCACTTCGCATTGAAAAATAGTTGCATTAGCATGGAAGATGGGTTTTCATTATATACCGTAAGCAGGGTGTTCAAACATTCAGAAATAATTTTCCTGCTTTCATTAACATCCGCATACATGTTATCGAGAGCCAACCTATGGTATCTGTATATTACCACCCGAATCTGCTCACATTTAATACTTTGAAGGTTTTCCACGATCCAATACCGGTTTCTTGTAGACTCTATGGATTTCCATCCTTTATCTGAGCTATTTTGAGCTGAGTTAACGATATTCTGGGCTTTACTAAAATATGGATTGCCCCCCTTTGATGAAAAACTGTCATAATCCATTCCAATGATAATATAAGCATAAAAAGCAAGCATAGAAGTCAATCCGGAAGTATACATATTCTCATTGAATTCCAGAGGGTCGAATTCGCTATATTTAAATACCCATTCATTATCCACATGATACAATAACCCTGTGCTATAGCTACTTTTGAAAACAGGGCGGCTAGATCTTATTGTTGCTTTTGCCTCAAAACTCTCTGAAGAAAGTTCATTCGTAATATTAATTAAGATCGAGCATTCGATCTTTTCATGGACCTTATAATTATCTTCCGTCCACTTCCTGTTATTCATAAACTCTCTAATGGCTGTTTCCATTGAGGTATATATCTTTGGATCGTTGGTCTTATTTGTGGCAGTTACAGCTACAGATACACGGCAATTTAATTCCTGCCCCAGCATGGTAAGGGATAATAAAAGGAAAAAACCTATTAAGAAGAATCTATTCATCCAACAAACTTTCTACTTTAGCAATGATGTCATAGGCCACTTCATTTTTCATCTTACGCTCAAATGTAAAAGTACTTAATGATTTATCAATAATGGTTATTTTATTTGTGTCATGATTAAATCCGGCGCCCTTATCGTTTAGGGAGTTCATAACGATCAAATCCATATTTTTTGAAGTAAGTTTCTTTTTAGCATTTTCGATCTCATTGTCGGTTTCTAATGCAAATCCAATGAGCTTCTGACCACCGCTTATTGCTTGGCCGATCTCTTTGGCAATATCTTTGGTTCTGGAAAGTGTAATTTCAAGATTCCCATTCTCCTTTTTCAACTTATTTTTTGAAGTAGTTTGAGGGGTATAATCAGCTACTGCTGCTGCCAGAATAAAAATATCAGTTTTCTTCATCTCCTTCATGCAGGCATCATACATTTCTTCAGCACTGGTAACATTCACTTGCCTGATGAGAGGGTGATCACCATTTAAAGGCGACGGCCCTCTTACAAGTATCACTTCAGTTCCATTTTGTGCTAATGTTTCTGCTAATGCAATGCCCATTTTACCTGAAGAATGGTTACTGATAAAGCGTACAGGATCGATGGATTCGCTGGTAGGCCCTGCTGTTACCAAGGCCTTTTTACCGGCAAGCCGGTTCAATTTCTGACTACTGTTTTTTTTTACCATCTTTTCAATGGCAGACAAGATATCGTCGAATTCAGCCATTCTTCCTTCGCCAATGAGTCCGCTGGCTAATTCTCCCTTTGCAACGTCAATAATCGTATTACCATTTTTGTTTAGGGTGGCGATATTTTTTTGTGTAGCAGGATGGTTCCACATGTCAACATCCATTGCCGGTGCGATCAGTATTGGGCACCTTGCTGACAAATAAACAGCAAGCAACAGATTATCGCAAATACCACCGGCCATCTTGGCAATCGTGTTGGCTGTTGCCGGAGCCATTAGAATAACATCCGCCCATAGCCCTAGTTCCACATGATTATTCCATGAATCATCATTTTCATGTATGAAATCGACCAACACCGGATTCTTCGAAAGAGTAGATAAAGTTAGGGGAGTAATAAAGGTAGTAGCAGAAGATGTCATTACAACTTTGACCTCTGCCCCTTTTTCAATCAATGATCTTGTTAAATAAGCAGATTTATAAGCTGCAATACTTCCACAAATTCCCAGTAAGATTTTTTTACCATTAAGCATTTTCTTCTTCAGAAGGATTACGATAATATATCTTATCATCAAGAAACTCGTGAAGGGCTCTAATTACAGGGCTCGGAAGTTTCTCGTAGTACTTTGAGATCTCGATCTGCTCTCTATTCTCAAAGATCTCTTCCAGGTTATCACTGGTTGAAGCAAACTCGGCCAATTTACCGTGTAATTCTTCTTTCAGCTGAATGTTCAATTGATTGGAGCGCTTAGAGATAATAGTTACCGCTTCATAGATATTTTCAGTCTTTTCACCGATCTCTCTGAGGCTTCTTGTCTCTACATATGGAGAAATAGCATCTCCTTTGGTTGTCTTTGTAGCTTTCATTTTGAATTAATTTTTTTTAAATTTTCCAAGGTTTCTTCATACAAATTTGTGGCATCTTTCATGAATTCACTTTCAGGATATCTATCGAGAAAATTGTTATAGGCAATTACTGCCAAATTATATCTTTCCTTCTTTTTAGAGTCAATACTTTTTCCTGCAAGTAAGAAATAGGATTTAAAAATTAGAAAATGAGCGTGCTCTGCATCATCAGTATCAGGAAAGTCGATCAACAAGTTGGAGAATGACAGTGTTGCTGCTTTATAGTCCCGAAGATTAAAATACAATTTTGCATTTGAGAATGCCTTTACTTCAAGTTTGTTTCTCAATTCATCAATGAACTGATTGGCATCTTTCACTTTTTCACTTTCGGAATAGGCATTTATAAATAACTGAAAAGCATCAATTGCTTTATAAGTATACTCTTGATCTAGTCGAAAAATTGGAGACATTAAATAATAGCAATAAGCATATCTGAATTGTGTATCTTCTGCATATTCACTTTTAGGGTAAGTCTGAAAGAAATTCCTAAAATGGTACGCCGCTAAAAGATAATTCCCCAACCCATAATCACAATAAGAAAAATAATAGTAGATCTTCTCTATATTCTTTGAGCCCTTATATACACTGATCAACTCCTCAAATAAGGGTTGCGCATGAAAATAGTCCTCTTCCTGATAATACTCAACTGCCTTTTCATACTTTAGGTCAAGATCATTGCTTTTCAAGAGCTTCTCGTATGAATTACAGGAAAAGAGGATGAGAGTACAAATAAGTAATGAAAGGGGTCTCATTTTTTTACTCATAGGGGTGCAAAGATACTGCTTAATAGTCAAACGAACAATAATAATAGTTATTATTAGGTTTAAGTAAAATTTGTCGGAAAAAGGTTTTATCTTTAGATTTGTGGGCTAAACATATCAAGAGCATTATGGATCTATTTAAGAAATTACAGATTGGGAATAGTCCTTTAGGGAAGTATTCGGATGTAGGGCATGGGTATTTTATGTTCCCCAAATTGGAAGGTGAGATATCCAGCAGGATGATCTTTCAGGGGAAGGAACGTATACTTTGGAGTCTCAATAATTATTTAGGATTGGCAAACCATCCTGAAGTGAGAAAAGCGGATTCTGAAGCATCTGAAAAATGGGGATTGGCGTATCCAATGGGAGCCAGGATGATGTCAGGAAACAGCACTTATCACGAACAATTGGAAGATGAATTATCTGTCTTTGTAGGTAAAAAAGATACCATTCTTTTAAATTATGGTTACCAGGGAATGTTCTCAGCAATTGACAGTTTTGTTGACAGAAGAGATGTGATCGTATATGATGCCGAATCCCACGCTTGTATTGTTGATGGTGTGAGGCTGCATCAAGGGAAGAGATATGTTTTTACACATAATGATATTCCAAATCTTGAACGCCAACTAAAAAGGGCCACTGATCTGATCAAGGGTGTCAACGGCCAGCAAGATTCCGAAGGAGCCATTCTTGTGATCACTGAAGGTGTATTTGGCATGGGAGGAGATCAGGGGAAATTGAAAGAAATTGTCGCTCTAAAGAAGAAATACGAATTTAGGTTACTGGTTGACGATGCACATGGTTTTGGAAGCATGGGGAAAACTGGAGCCGGTACAGGTGAAGAGCAAGGGGTACAGGACGAAATTGATATCTATTTCTCTACTTTTGCCAAATCAATGGGTAGTATTGGTGCCTTTATCTCCAGTGATGAGAAAGTTATCGAGTACTTAAGATACAACAGCCGTTCACAGATATTTGCTAAGTCTTTGCCAATGCCATTGGTGATTGGAAATATTAAAAGACTTGAATTATTACAAAAATATCCCGAGTTAAGGAAAAAACTTTGGGAAAATGTAAGAGCTCTGCAAGCGGGATTAAAAGAAAAAGGATTTGATCTTGGACAAACTGATTCTCCGGTAACCCCTGTTCTTCTTAGTGGTACCATTCAGGAGGCTGCAAACCTAATCTATGACCTTAGAGAGAAATTCAATATCTTTTGCTCTGTCGTATTGTATCCGGTAGTCCCTAAGGATACTATACTTTTGAGATTGATACCAACTGCGGTACATTCACCAGAGGATATTTCAGAAACCTTAACGGCATTTTCAAGTGTTCAGACTAAATTGCGGGATGGGGTTTATAATTCAAAAGAATTTGCCACCATTTAAGAACTAAGGGATATAATTTTATGGTATGAGTGATATTTTTGAAAAGATAAAGAAAGTTATTGAATTTACTGAAGAGGATGTCGTGAAATTCTACGAAAAGAACAATAAGACGGCAGGTACAAGAGTCAGAAAAGCAATGCAGGAAGTTAAATTATTTGCCCAGGAATTAAGAAAAGATATCAACCAAAGAAAGCATAAGATTTAAGAAAGCACTTAATAATAAATTCCTCTCGATATTCCCAGCCCATCAAATTTTAATCCTACTCACCTGTAAGCTCGTTCACATAACTCATAAGTTCCTGTTTTCGTCAATGCACCACCCCGTATTCTTACAAACCATCAAGACCTATCAATTTTTAACCTTTTATTCAAGAGTTCTATATTTTTTCTTCTCTTCCTCTTCCCCTTCTTCTTCCTTTTTCTTAAGTATTCATGTTTCATTTAACAAGATAAAAGAAATCCTATTACAATATAAAAAGCGCCGGCTTGAAAAAACGGCTGGC
>CAZNGA010000106.1:0-6919 GCA_964572485.1 uncultured Chitinophagales bacterium | reverse complement strand
AAAATATATAATTATTCTTTAAGGCCTCTTGATCGTATGGATATCATAGTACTTTAAAAAGATCAATTCCACTCGCATTTGAAAAAAAGTGATAATTTTATTGTCGCGTAAGCACAACGATTACAAAATTTGTTGTCTGTGGGATTTTGCAAGGTAGAAAATATTAACAAATGGGTTACTATAAGTACTAGGACAAGAAGTCCTGAAATGGAGATCATTTGATGAGTAAGAAAAGAACTAGAATGCTTAAGGTAGATAAAGAGCAGAAATTATTTGACTTATGTAATGCACTAATAATGCATCCATGTAGTTTGAAGATGGCACTAAAACAGGCCGGAGTTAATAAGAGCACTTATTACTTATGGAAAAAGGAAGATCCGTGGCTAGGTCAATCTATGGAACATTGGAAGAAAGCCGAGAAGGAATTCGTTAAGGGCTGTTTATTGAAAAGTATAGCCAATGGATCCGTTCAAGCACAAAAGTTCTATCTAGAAACAATTTGTAAAGATGAATTCAACAAGACTAAGGTTGTTGAGCATATAGATACTACGAAGTCTGTATTAAGAATAGAGACTGTCGCGAATCCCGAGGAATGGGATAGCTTAGCTTATAAGCAGCAAGAAAAATACACTAGTCAGAAAGCCTTGGAAGCAGCTTTAAAACGTAAGACATTTGATATGGAGAATGCCAATGACGCAAAAGGATCAGAGGACGTATAAGACTCATACAGTATGGGCGCCAATTCCAAAATCATCACAGGTGTTATTCTTAAATTGTCCATATAATGAGGTTTTATACCAAGGGTCGCGTGGTGGTGGTAAAACGGATTGTATGTTAATGTCGTACGCGAAAAATGTAGGTCTTGGATTTGGTGAATATTGGCGTGGTGTTATATTCAGGCGTTCATATAAAGAACTTGACGATATTATAGCGAAGTCAATCAGATGGTTTTCTCAGATATTTCCAACTGCTCATTTTTATCGCGGTAAAGGTGATTATAAATGGGTATTCCAAGATGGTGAGGAATTACAATTTCGTCATATGGATAACCCTAACGACTATTGGAATTATCACGGTCAAGAATATCCATTTATAGGATGGGAAGAATTGACTACTTGGCCTGATGCGTCATGTTATGAGTCTATGTTTTCCTGTAATCGTGTATCATATAGTCCAGATAAAGTTGACAGGGGAAAGTGTAAGTCATGTGGCAGTAGCACACATTGGGTTGACATGAAAACCCGTGAAGTAATTGATAGATTTTCTGATGATTATGTAGATGATCCAAGTCAGCTAAAGGATGTTGTTTGCGAGAATTCAGAGTGTGATTTTCAGCTACCAAAAAAATGCACACCACAAATCAGGTCAACTACAAACCCTTATGGATGTGGACATTCTTGGGTCAAGCAATACTTTATTGATGTTGATGGATATGGACCATTTAAGCGTTTCACGGATCCAAAGACATTGATGACTAGATGTAATGTGGCATCAAATATGTCAGAAAACCCCTATCTTGATGAGGGGTACGTTGGTAAGATGTTCGGATTATCTGATCTCAATAAGCGAGATGCATGGGCTTATGGAAGTTGGGATATTGTATCTGGGGGGATGTTTTCACATGTTTGGAATCGTGAAACACAAGTAGTTAAACCGTTTAAGATACCAGATGGATGGAAAATCGATAGGTCATTTGACTGGGGTAACTCAAAACCATTTTGTACTCTTTGGTTCGCCCAGAGTGATGGTACAGACTATAAAGATGAAGATGGTGTCAAACATGCAACGCAGCGTGGATCAGTATATCTTATAGTGGAAGATTATGGCTGGAATGGTGAGCCCAATAAGGGTATTAGGGCGACTAACAAGGAAATAGCTCGCAGGATTAAGGCTATCGAGAAAGATAATTACCTACTAAAAAATAGAGTGGTTCAGAGAGGACCCGCAGATACATCTATATGGACAGTTGAAAATGGTAGCTCCATTGCTGATGATATGAGGCATGAAGGCGTTCGTTGGAGAAAGGCCGATAAGAGTAGAGGTAGTAGGAAATCTGGATGGAATAAAATTATACAAATGCTTGACAACTCGACTAGAATGGAAGGCCCCGGTCTATTCATATTTGACAGTTGCAATCATGCATTGAGGTTGATTCCGGTAACTCCTCGCGATGAGGACGATTTGGATGATATAGACACGAATGCGGAAGATCACTTGCAAGATGCATTGAGATATCGTGTACGTAAAAGAGGAAATAGTGCAACAGTAAAGGAAATGGCATAATGAGTCACGAAAGCGAGAAGCAAACGACTAGTATAGCATCAAAACATCCGGATTATTTACAATTCCAAGATGAGTATAGGTTAATTAGGTCTTTAATGGACGGTACACAGGCTATGCGCGATGCTGGTGAGTTGTATTTACCTAAGAAGACTGAAGAGGGGAATAAGCATTACGCAACAAGATTAAAGGCATCGTTTCTAAACCCAGGATTTAGTGATGCTATTGAGAAGCAAACAGCTAAGCCATTTAGTAGACCTATCAACGTTGAAAATTCAGATAGTATGACGGGCGTCATGGATGGATACATAAATGATATCGATGGTCGTGGTACTGATATAACTGGTTTAGGTAAATCATCGTTTGCGTCAGGAGCATCATTTAAAAGTGTTTTCCTATTTACAGATTTTACGCAATTAAATTTGCCACCGGGGGCGAGTAAAGCTGATGAAGCGTCCGCAGCTGGTAGACCTCATACGTTTTTCATAAGTGATGCTGATGTATTTAATTGGCACTTTGGTGATGATGGTAAATATGATGAGTTCAGATACTTGTCCAGCCAGTTAGTACAAGATGGTAAGTTTGGATATAAGAAACAAAATGTTATATTCAGATGGTTTCGGGACAAGTGGGAAAAATATGTAGAGCACGATAAGGAAAATGAGCACTATGAGGAATTAAGTGGCTCCAAGTTCTGGGAATTAGTTGAGAGTAGGGAACATGGATTTGATGGTATACCTGTTGAAGAGGTTGTGTTCCGCGATGGTAAAACATCTAACTCAGAACTTGCAGAAGCCTGCCTAGAATATTATCAAATGCAGTCAGACCTAAAGAATATCGTGACATTTATCCAGACTGGTGTATGGTTTGCTCGCGGTGTTGGTAAGGATGAAATGCCTAAATTTACCATAGGCGCTAATTCACTAATAACTCTGGAAGATACTGAAGCTGACTTGAGTGTAGTTGAGCACACTGGTACGGCAGCACAAGTCGGTAGACGCGAATGTGATATAGTTGCTGATAGAATTGAAGCTCTATCATGTAAGCCTATGATTCAGCGATCATCTGGTGATGTAACAGCTGCCGAGGTTAATACTAATAGCGCCAGCGCATGCTCGGGAATTAGATCATGGGGTATATCATTACAGAAAGGATTGGAGAGGTCTATAGCCAATGCCTACAAATGGATTAAGACGCCTATGCCCAGTGATATTAAGGTAGTCATATATGATGATTATGTTATTGAAGGAGTTAGTACTGATTTTGTGGGACTAATTGATATGTATCGCGAAGGAGCCATTAGCAAGGAATTGTTAATTAATGAATGCATTCGTCGTGGCATCCTGGATACTCGTACTGATGTTAAGGCGGAACTCAAAAAGTCTGATGATGATTTAATTAAAAAACTGGAGATTGAAAACGATGCAAAAGCTAATGAAGATGTCAATGATGTTACTGGTGATGACGGTAATGACGAGCTGCAAGACAATTAACGTATATATTGTTGATAGTAACCACGCGGATGTGCTGGTAGATCAACGTGGAAGTGACGTTACGAGTGATTTAGACGCTAGATTAAAGTAGAGTAGAAAATATAAACAAATGGTAGTAATATATAATTAGCCTCGGGACAAGACGTCCCATTATTGAGATAATAAAACAGGAAAATAATTATGGCGCTTAAAGCATGGTTGAAGACACTAGACGGAATAAAAGATGAATTTAAATCTGAGTATATTGAAGATGATGACGGTGGGTTTAAGCTTGACGTCGAGGATTCCGTTACAGATAGTGGAGCTAATTACGGCCTTATTAATCCAGATGCACTAAAGGGGACTTTAACTAAAGTTAGAGGACAACTTAAAGATGCATTGAAATCTAATAAGCAATTTGCCGGTATAGATATTGAGAAGGCAAGGGAAGCAATTGAGTTTCAAGAAAACTACTCTGGCACCACTTCTGATGACTATAACTCAAAGCTTGAGTTAATGAAAAATGACTATGCTTCTAAGTTGGATACGCTCAACAAAGAGTTATCGGACGAACGATTAAGGGGTGATCAATTCCGTATTGGAACGGCAATTGATAATAGCCTGATCGGTTCCGCTGATAAATTGACTCAAAACGCTGGAACATTTGTTCGCAATGAGTTAATGGGAAGAGCTAAGTTAGTTGATGGAAATATTGTTATGCATGATAGCAATGATCAGCCAATGATGTCACCAGATTTATCAAGTGGTGGTTTTATGAACCCTGTTGAATTTCTGACTAAAATGGAATCGGACCCACAGTATGCTATATTCTTCAAGGCATCACAAGCTCAGGGTGGATCTGGCGGTCAAGGTAATAGCGGACCAGTAAATCATACTGGATCTAAACTTTCATGGGACCAGTATTCGCAATTATCTGGTTCAGAGCAGACCGAGGCCTATAATAGTGATCCTACCTATTACGAAAGCCTACAAAAC
This sequence comes from uncultured Chitinophagales bacterium, assembly GCA_964572485.1. Taxonomy (GTDB): domain Bacteria; phylum Bacteroidota; class Bacteroidia; order Chitinophagales; family CAZNGA01; genus CAZNGA01. Next base: position 2,171 of record CAZNGA010000106.1, on the reverse strand, counting down.
GCATAATATTTATTAATTAAAAATAGCGACCTATTAATTTGGGTCGCTATTTTTTTTTGTCGAGTTATGTAAATAATAATATACACATTATAATTAAATTGTATAGTTTAGTATACACTGAGACATTAATGTCACAATGCGAGTAGATTTTATTTGGAATGCATGATATAATGATTATTAGACCGCGACGGTTAATCTCCACAAGTCTCATTTCATTTAATATTAGAAGAAAAAAGATCGAACACTTTAATTAACCATAAGGTATTATAATGGCTTTATATCAATTAGCTGGAAACTTTACTCCAGAAGCACAACGTAGATACATCCAAGAATTTTCTACTACTAAAAGCGCGCTGTGGCGTTCTGGTGTAGTTGTTACAGACAATAAACTAACGCAAGAACTTAACGTCATTGGCGGGAATGTTTTTAATCATCCATTCAATCAGCCAGTAGAAGATGATGTGGCTACTGACACTGATGACAGTGAAACATTAATTACCACAGCCAAAATGGATTCTAGCACTGAGCAGGCCGTTAAACAGGCTAAGGCTTATGCATGGAAGGCATCTAAGTTCGCCATGGAAATGCAGAAGAACGATGCTACTAGAGCAGTCTCTGATAAAGTTGGTCTATTCTGGATCAATAACTATCAAGGTGCCATGTTGGCCGCACTCGAAGGTGTTGAGCTTGATAACGTAGCAAATGATGCTAGTGATATGGTTCATGACGTATTCGAGGACTCCGCAACTCCAACTACTGGTCTAATTGATCACGAAGTATTTGTAACTGCTCGTAATACAATGGGTGACTCATGGGGCTCCCTGCGCGCAATCGCAATGCATTCTGGAACTCGCGCTAGACTAATGATTGATGAGGCAAACTCATTTATCCCAGCGTCTGAGACTAACATTGGTTTCGACACTTATAACGGAATGGTTATCATTGAGGATGACTCAATGCCAGTTAGTACTACACCAGTCAATGCTGATGAGTATACTACTTATCTATTCGGTCCAGGGGCTTTTGCTTATGCTAACTCTAATCAGTTGGTTCCACAAGTGATCGTACAGGACGAGAAGGAAGGTAAGGGTGCTGGTTCAGAGACACTCATTACACGTAGAGATTTCATTCTACACCCAGTTGGATTTGATGCACTTCCAGCAGCTGCTACAACTCCGCTGACACTGGCCCATCAGAAATTGGCTACTACTTGGGATCGTAAGGCTTCTGATCGTAAGCAGGTTGTTACTGCAATCATCAAACACAATATTTAATTTATCTGGCTGGTCAATATCGGCCAGCCATTTTATTTTACTTATATTGTAATAGGAGCTGACTTATGTTAGAAGTTGATAAGAAGAATAAGAAGAATAAAGATATTTCGCTAGATAAGAAATCAGCCGATGCAGTCAAAGAGCTTGAAGCAGCTAGAATTCTAGTTATGGAAGCTGACCAAGCTGAAGCTGAGTTTGCTATCGAGAGGGCTAAACTTGAAAGAGAGGAAGCCAAGAAGAAGCTCGCTAAACGCAGGCAGAACTTACTAGACCAGAGAGCTATCCAGAAAAAGCGTAAAATCGCTGCCAAGGCTTTAATTAAAAAAGCTATTGAGATGGAGAAACTTGCACTCCGAGGCCACATTACCGATGAACTGTTGGCATGGCTAAAACTACACAAGTAATTCGATTAACTATAGGGTGATCACGACAATATTAATTTAACGTTGCGGTCACCCTATTTTGCTTAGAGGCGACACATGTCACATATTAGAAGAACACAAAATGCATTCAGAGCATTCAGAAGACATGCCCGATCCGGTGCACCCCGTATAGTTGCCAAGGGTGATTTATTTCGAGGTCGGCAATATAGTCAATCCTCTCAACGAAAACGTAATGAAGGTATATCTGGGAGTTCGCCTGATGTTAGTATGGCGTTTTTAGATAATGCAGATTGGGAGTTTTTAGACAATACACAATTTAATTTTATAGGTAGTTAATTATGGGTAAAAATTTAGACGAGCAATTCCCATCTACGAGAGCACCGTTAATTGATGATCTTGTTTATACGATAAAGTCAGACGGATCTGTAGATGGCAAATCGCCTATACAGGATATTCTGGAATTGGGAGCAGCAACACAAACTGTTAATTTTGTATCGACAGATACGGATGTGGA
>CAZNGA010000105.1:0-7229 GCA_964572485.1 uncultured Chitinophagales bacterium | reverse complement strand
AGCCCCCTTAAAAGGGGGAATAAGAGAGGTGGGGAAATGAATATAGTGGGATGATACAATAGACAAATTGCATGCCCGCTTTTGGTGTATCAAAATGACGGATTAGTTTTTAGAGATATCCTTAAGTTATTTCAGTTTGTTCACTCTTGCGTCTCTATAAAAAATCTATCCTTACCAAAAAATTCCGGGGATTGAACGGAAAGCACTTTAATGGGTAGTTCAGAAGATACGGTTACAGAATGTACCATACCTATGGGGATTGACACAAAAACGCCCGGTAATAAAGGGATCGGTTTCCCGTCCAGCACCATTTCTCCTTCACCTTCAATAACATAGATGCTCTCACTATGATATTTATGTACATGCGCTTTTACACCATTCTTCACCCAAATGATAAAGCCGGTCGATAATGAGTCTGAATACAACTTATGAATTGCAATATTCTCGTAATCAGGATCTGTCTGAAATGTATTGATATTTTCCTGGCTGAATGCAATTGAAGGAAGGAAGCAGTAGATCAGGAATAAGGGAATTACGATCGATCTTTTCATGGTAGTTAATTTCTTGTAAAAGTAAGAAAAATTGGAAACATCCATAGCCGCCAACTTCGAGACTCCAGATCTTCAAAGTGGTAACCCTGCTTATATGAATTGATGATGATCCAACAAGGATAGGGATAATTATTAAGAAGAAGAGAAAAGGAAAGAGAAGGAGAGAAAGAAAGCGTTTATGCCACCCTAAGTTTCTTCAACTTAGAGGTGGTCAAATTTTCTTTGGCAAATTTAAGGGTGATCTTAAATTCCTTGATTCCCTTTTTAGAGGGTAATTCGAACATTAGATCGGTCATAACTGCTTCGCAAATGGACCTTAATCCCCTGGCGCCCAATTTAAATTCTATGGCTTTCTTAACAATATACTTGATGGCAGACTTTTCAAATTCTAATTTGATCCCTTCAATCTCAAATAGCTTTTTGTACTGTTTAACAAGAGCATTCTTAGGTTTTACCATTATATTGTATAAGGCAGTCTCATTGAGGGGTTCAAGGTATGTGATTATAGGTAGTCGTCCTACTAATTCTGGTATCAACCCAAAAGACCTGATATCCTGAGGGTTGATATATTGTAGAAGATGGTCCTTATCTACTTGCGCTAACTTCTTACCTGTATCAAATCCAATGACTTGTGTTTTCATCCGCTTGCCAATGATCTTCTCAATGCCATCAAAGGCGCCTCCACATATAAAGAGGATATTCTGAGTATCGATCTTAACCATTTTCTGCTCCGGATGTTTACGTCCTCCTTGGGGTGGCACCTGTACTTCCGTGCCTTCCAGCATTTTTAGTAAAGATTGCTGTACTCCTTCTCCTGAAACATCTCTTGTAATTGAGGGATTATCACTCTTTCGGGCAATTTTATCTATTTCATCAATATATACGATCCCTTTCTCTGCAGCTTCCACATCGTAGTTGCTGACCTGAAGTAATCTTGTTAAAATGCTTTCAACATCTTCGCCTACATACCCTGCCTCTGTAAAAACGGTAGCATCCACAATTGAAAAGGGGACATTCAGGAATTTGGCGATGGTACGTGCCAACAAGGTTTTTCCTGTACCCGTCTCGCCCACAAGGATCACATTGGATTTCTCTATCTCTACATCATCCTTTTTAATTTGCTGTCCTAATCGCTTATAGTGATTATATACTGCCACTGAGATCACTTTCTTGGCTTCTTCCTGCTCTATCACATACTCATCAAGGAACTTCTTTGTCTCAATAGGTTTTAGAAGGTTAGGTGCAGTAAAGTCCGTGTCAGTGGTCTTCTGTATCAACTCTTCATCGATGATCTGCTGAGCTTGCTCAACGCAATTTTCACAGATATGGCCCTCAATACCTGCGATCAGTATAAGGGTCTCCTCCTTTTTTCTACCACAAAATGAACACTTATAAGTTGTAGAACGCTTCATTTAACTCTTTTGTTTAATGTTCTTTTCCAATACTTCATCGATCATACCATATTGCATGGCCTCATCTGCCGTCATCCAATAATCTCTGTCAGCGTCTTTCTCTATTTTTTTGTTGGTTTGACCTGAATGGAGTGCCAAAATATTATACAACACCTTTTTAGTCTTTACGATCTCCCTGGCTGTGATCTCAATATCACTAGCCTGCCCTTCCGCTCCACCAAGAGGTTGATGGATCATAGTCCTACTGTGTTTCAACCCGGTCCTTTTGCCTTTTGCACCGGCAGCTAACAAGATGGCAGCCATTGAAGCGGCCATACCTGTACATATTGTTGCCACGTTAGGAGATATATATTGCATGGTATCATAAATGCCCAGCCCCGGGTACACCATGCCCCCCGGACTATTGATATATAATTGAATGTCAAGTCTTGCATCTGTAGATTCAAGGAAGAGGAATTGAGCTGTGATCACATTGGCAACATAATCGCTAATAGGCTCCCCCATGAACATGATCCTATCCATCATAAGACGTGAAAAAACATCTAATGCCTGAATATTCATTGGACGTTCCTCGATAATATACGGCGTCAGATTTTTGAAGGATGAGGAAATATAATTTTCAAGATGCATAGTGCTCAAGCCCATATGGCCTGTAGCGTATTTCATGAATTCATTTCTATTATTCATATTGATTCGATTATTTCTGAAGTAGTTTGTTAAATTCGTCGATTGAGCTCTTTTTTTCTTTTATAGTATAGGTGGATTTTAAATAGTCGAAAACCTGCTCAGAGGCCAGTTGCTCGTAAATTTTCTTCACATGCTCTTCATTCTGCAGCATTTGCTTCACATACATTTCGATATGCTCGGCTTCTATCTCCTGGCTGCCATACATTCTCATTTGTTCGATTATTGACTCCCTTGTACGTGTCTCAACGTCTTCAGGTTTCACTTTAATGTCCTGATCTTTGGCTAAACTATTAATAATCAGTGACCATTTCAAATTTTTCGCAAAATTATCATATTCATCATCCAGCTGTTTTGGGGAAATTGGCTTCTCATTACTGGCAATGATCCATTTCTTCAGAAATTCATCAGGCAAACCGAATTTTGTCACCTTGATCATATGCTCAACAATGTCAGCTTCCAACTTTTTCCCTGCCTGCACATCCAAATATCCTGATAACTCCTTTTCCAGCCTTCCCTTGAATTCTTCAATGGATTTGACATTCCCTTCCCCATATACCTTGTTAAAGAACTCCTGATCAATATCGCAAGGCATCATCCTATTAATATTTTTAATGGTCATCAGGAACTTAGCGCCTACAACCCGGTCATCATCACTTTCAAGGCCCAGCATGTTCTTCCTTATTTCTTCCTCACTTTTGTCAAACGTGTTGAAGATATCGATCTCAAAGGTGTCTGATTTCTCGGCTTTAAGGATCTCCTTTACAAGATTTTTGTTGGTAAACATGTCCAGAGGCAGCGAAACATCATTTTGGAGTACTTCAGTCTCCTCCTCATCCCGGCTTGATGGTTTTGTATCATCAATTTCGCTGAAGTTCAAATACAATACATCTTTTTCCTCAATGTTATCTGGATTGGTCATGTTGCCATTTTTCATACGGAGATTGTCTATCTCCTCATCCAGCATCTTAGCATCTATCAATAATTTGTATTTGTTGAATTTCGTTTTGGAAGAAATAGTCCCCAAAGTGATCTCTGGAGATAAACCTAACTCAAATGAAAATTCATAGTCCTTTGATTCGGAGGCATTGACTCGCAATTCTTCATCTGTTTTTGGCAGGGGTTGCCCCAGTATCTCTACATTATTTTCTTTCAGGTAATTATTCAACCCTTCCCCAACGATCTTATTGAGTTCTTCAGCCAATATTTGGTCCCCGTACATATTTTTGATCACATTTGGGGGGACTTTCCCTTTCCTGAATCCTTTCAGGTCCGCCTTTTTGCTGTATTCCTTTACCGATGATTCGATCTTTGGGAGATAATCATCTTCTTTCACATGGATCTTGAGCACTGCATTCAATTGATCAATGTCTTCTCTTGAAATATCTATCATTCCATAAATTTATGCATTATTAATTCAATTCCTGATCTTGTTGCCCTGCAAAAATAGGAATAAAAACCCTGTGTTGACTCAAACTACAGAGGAATTAATTACGGGCACCTCTTAAAACACATGATCATCGTCATTGCGATGCGCCGCCGTTCCACCAAGCCTGCCTGTGCAGCAGACAGGTCTTCCAAATAAAGAAAAGAAGTTGTTTCGAGACTTATCCGCCAGCTGGCGGAGAGACTTGGAGCATATTTGTCAATCATAATACTATTTTAGGATGTAACTTTTTCCATAAAACTGTTTATGTGTCAATCAAAATGAGTGGCTACATTGTCATGGATTATTGAATTACCGGGAGCAATTACTAGTGGTTCAAAGTAGAAAGGTTTTGACAATGGTAGTAATCCTTTAAAATTCAAATTGGAATATCAAGTTGAAAAGTAATTAACAGGCCAAATAGACAAAAACATGAGCAAAGAAGTAGCCATACCACAAGAAGTAATAATAAGTAAGATCTATGAGATCAGAGGAATGAAAGTGATGTTGGATAGAGATTTAGCAGAGCTTTACGGGGTAGAAACGAGAGTTTTAAAACAAGCAGTCAGGAGGAATCTAAAAAGGTTTCCTGAAGACTTTATGTTTGCAATGGATAAAGAGGAGTTCGAAAATTGGAGATCACAAAATGTGATGTCCAAACAAGACAAGAAAGGGTTAAGATATGCTCCGTTTTGCTTTACAGAACAGGGAGTTACTATGCTATCTTGTGTTTTAAATAGTGAGCGAGCAGTAGAAGTAAATGTCAGGATTGTTAGGATTTTCACAAAGATGCGTGAAATGCTTCTCACTCATAAAGACTTGTTGCTAGAAATGGAACAAATCCGAAAAAAAGTAGCAGGGCAAGATGATAAGATAGAATTGATTTTTGAGTATCTAAAACAATTTATAGCCCAACAGAAAAAACCCAGAAAACAAATAGGGTTTACAACAAAGAAAAAGTAGTACCCTATCCCAGCCTGCTCGGCTGGCAGGCACGCAAAGGGCAGCACCGTCTGTCTGGACTGTCACACTTTTTGTATCCATCGCTCTGTAAGCACATTACCCCTTCGACAAGCTCAGGGTCAAAGAGCTTGCCCCTACTGCACAAAACAAAAAGGCGGATAAGCTAATGCGCCACATTTTTCCCTTGTGCCAGTCCAGTCAGCCGGAAGCTATTTAACATAAGGGGGCATTATAGGAGCAATCCACATAATAAATGATTTTTAAGATGTGTGCATTGTCCTATAATGTACCTTATGTCTGCCGCCCTAAAGGGTAAATAGCTGCTGCCCTTCCATCGCTCCAACCCTGATGATAGTTCATAGCAGGTTCCGCACGGAATAAAGTTCAGAGCTTTGAATAGGGTCAGTTGTCCGTGCGGTTCTTCAATCGCCAGAACGGCTAGCCTCAATTTTTTTGATTAATCGCCATCATACAAGCCGGGCCTTTGGAGATTAATCAATAAAATCGAGGTGAAATGATTATCTTAGAAGCCACAAAATGGGTTGTAGAAAACTAACATATTACGAGCGGGAAACTACTCTAAGCGAAATCCGGAAAATTTTTACTATGCTCAAGGAAAAACCTGTAAGCCACCTGAAAAAAAGCATTAACTATTATCCATTTGGGATGTTGCAGCCGGGGAGGAATTATAGTACTACCGATTATAGGTTTGGGTTTAATGGTATGGAAGCAGATGATGAGGTGAAGGGGACGAAGAATAGTTATACCACGCAATTTAGACAATATGATCCAAGAATTGGAAGATGGCTAAGTGTTGACCCTATTGAATCAGGAAATGAAAGTTCATATACTGGTTTTGGTAATAATCCCATAATATTTATTGATGCAAAGGGCGATTCTACAATTTATTATAATAAAAACGGTGAAGTAGTATTTGCCTCATCCGATCAACTTGATAATGCAATCGTTATATTATCTGATGATTTATTAGAATCATTTTATGCTTATTTGAGTTATGTTAGAGCTCATAATGGAGATAATGATGATACCCAGAATGAACTTTTAAGAAGTTATGGGATTAAATATACAATTGATCCGTTTTGGAGTTTTTTAGAATCAACATTAGCTGACATAAATAAAGACAAGAATTCTAAGTTTAAAGGCCTACCTAATGAGAATGGTGTATTTCTTTATGTTGAAAATGGTTCTGTTTATATGAGTGGGCAAATAGTCTCTGGTTCGCCTGATAATGTTGATGTGCCACTTCCTCCTAACGGCAGCATAGGGTGGGGGCATACTCATCCTAACGCAGGAGTATCTATTTCATTCAAAGACGGAACTTCTGGCCAATTTGAGAGGGGAGTATCTATTATAGATAGGATGTCATATTTTTCTAATAATTCATTTTTCGATGTTGTCATTGAAGAAGATAATCTCATTTTTATTAACAGTGTTGACTCAAAAGAATTTATAATTGATAAGAATACATTTAAAAAGGAAGTACTTAAACAGCAAAGTAAAAATTAATCAAGGAATAATAGTAATTCTTATTTTCTATTTATTTTTTATTTTGCTTTTAGGAAGTGGTTGTCATACAAAAAATCACTTTTATCCAAATATCATTATTAGGAAAGGATTGGAGAAAGAATATAACAAGGCTATGTGGATATTATATTGTGTAAATACTAAACATATTGCTAGGAGACATTTAGGGAAAAAGCTAAGTAACTTTGATACATTAATGGTTCCCTTTCTTGATGCAAAGTTATTTAGTGTAGTTGAATTTGAAGATACAATAGAAATGCATTTTTGTTTTTATCATGAGGATACAAACGATATTTATATCCCATTGTCTCGTGGAAGCACTTTTGATTATGATCGGATAGGATTAGTATTAAGTAATAATGATTTTTATATAGTCCCAAGAGGATTCCAAAGAAATCATTGGATAAGTAATAGAAATGTGATTGATGAGAAGAAAATATTTAAGAATGGTGAAACAGAATTATATAAAATAATTCAAAAGAGCGATATTAAGGTCGCTAGATGGTTGAGACATAAAAGTAATAATTAGCCTTGTTTTTCCCCGTTCCTCCAAGTCTTCCAAATTAAAACAAATAAGTTGCTTCAAGGTACTGCCAAATAGCGCGCACGTCCCCGTGCGTGCATAGTTCGCAAAGTTTCACGAAACAT
>CAZNGA010000104.1:0-7747 GCA_964572485.1 uncultured Chitinophagales bacterium | reverse complement strand
CGTTTCGGTACATAGGAATAGTTTTCGTAACAAACATGGTTATTAGAGACCCCCTATTTTCATTTGCCCCCCACCAAAAGTACCACAGACATGATACCAGTTGTTCAAATCAAATTTATAATCAGACTCTAACTCGCTATTTGGCGTGCCAGAACGCCTAACCGCAAAGCTTGGCACATAAGTACCACCGGGTTTTCGAAACAACCAAATACGGTAACATCCATTTTGGTTATATTCTCCTTTAGAAATAAGAGTAATTATACTTTGGGTTGTATTATCTATATAAATCCAACCGGAGAGAGATAATGAAGTTACAGCAAATGAAAGAGAATTAGAAATGGTGATATTATCACCAACATTAAAATGGTATGCGCTATTTGAGTCAGAAAATCTATCCAATGTTAAAGTTGCACCATTTAGTGCCCCATGATTGCCATTACTACTGGAATCATTTGCATTTCCAGTAAAAGGGTAATGCGCTACAAGGCCACTGTCCAGATTAATTTGAGAAAATAAGTTGCAGGATAATCCAAATAATAATGTAATAATGATTAGAGCATGTTTGCAATAAAATAATCCTGAATTTGTTTTAGTCTTCATATTGTTAAGGGGTTCATTATTAAATAATAAAATTTGTAATGAAATTAATAACAAAAACTGAAACCTAAAAAGTGTTTGCATAAATCAAATATGATTGTTTCACAATAAATATCGTTGTGTTAAAATAATGCTTTGAATATTCATATTTCGTCAATATTTTATTCGAGATATATTTATTCATTCTATGAATCATTAAATAATTCATGATACTCTGAGAACTTTCTTTAGGCGGATTCTTATTCAAGTGTATCCTTAATTTAAGTGAATGTACTTTGATACAATAAAGATACCTGACTTGTAATTCAAATTTAATATGATTATTTTCAAATACAAAATTTCTTTGTAATGTTTTTGATCTGTTGATTTGAATAATGGCTTATGAATTGGACTTATTTACAGGGGACTTAACAAACCGAAACTCCAAAGTACCATTCAACAGAAACTCAATATTTATTGTAAATTCGTGAAAAAATCAGAAGATGAATAATGTAATGGAACAAATAAAAAAGGCGACCGATTATATCCGGTCAAAAACGGAACAACAGCCACAACTTGGAATCATATTAGGCACCGGGCTTGGCAACCTGGTCAATGATATTGACATCACATTCGAACTGGACTATAAAGAGATCCCGGGATTTCCCTTATCAACCGTGGAAAGCCATAGTGGCAAATTGATCTTTGGTGAGCTACAAGGAAAATCAATTGTTGCCATGCAGGGCCGATTCCATTATTACGAAGGGTATACCATGCAGGAGGTTGTATTTCCTGTTAGGGTTCTAAAATTCTTAGGTATTGAAAGGCTATTCATATCTAATGCTTCCGGAGGATTAAGTGCTGAAATGGAGAAGGGAGACCTTATGATCATACGTGACCACATCAACCTTTTACCTTCCAATCCATTTATTGGCGAAAATGAGCCTGAGCTTGGGCCGAGATTCCCGGACCTTTGTGAGCCATATGATAATGTGTTAATTGATAAAGGGATTGAAATAGCGAAAGAGAATAATTTCAGATGTCATAAAGGTGTTTACATTTGTGTGCCCGGGCCTGTTCTTGAAACGAAAGCCGAATACAATTATTTGCACGATATTGGTGGTGATGCAGTGGGCATGTCAACAGTACCGGAAGTAATGGCGGCTTGTCAAATGGGTGTGCCGGTTTTTGCCATCTCTGTTGTAACAGATGTTGGCTATCCAATTGAGCGGGTACAGAAGTTGACCATTGAGGATGTCATTGCAGTGGCCGGTGAAGCGGAGCCAAAATTGACAACAGTTTTGAAGCAATTAATTGGCAGTATTTAATTATCTTTATTAAAGCAAATGAATGTAATGAAGACTCTTTTTGTCTTTTTCTTTTGTATCAGTTTGAATACCATTGGTCAGCAATCGAAGAATATTGATACGCTCTTTCATTGGGATGATCCTACCATTCCCGGAAGTACGTGGTACAATAATAAATATAATGATGTATGGGGGTTTACCATTAATGGTAAAGAATTTGCAGTGATAGGATCTTCAAAGGGGATCCACTTCTTTGATATAACTGTACCAGACAGTACTCATGAGGTTGCATATATTGCAGGAGAAATACAAGGGCCGGTAATTGTCCACAGAGATTTTCACGATTACAAGGGGTATTTATATGTGGTTGCTGATGAGGGGATGAGTTCTTTGCAGATCATTGACCTCCATTTTTTACCTGATTCAGTTCAAGTAGTGTACAATTCTCAACAACTGATCATTCAATCTCATAATATCTTTATTGATACCGCTACCGGGAAATTATATTCATGTGCGATGGATGACAGTTCGGGTTTTGATGCGATGAACCTGTATTCTCTGGCCGACCCTGAGAATCCTACTTTCTTGTATTCCTATAATGACGTAGGGCATGTGCATGATGTGTATGTGAGAAATGATACAGCGTATTGTAACTCAGGAACCAATGATGCTTTGCATGTTGTAGATTTTACAATGGTGGGTACCCATACAGAACTAGGCTCATTGACCACCTACCCTGATCAGGGATACAACCACTCGGGCTGGCTATCTGAAGATGGATCGATCTATGCATTTGCTGATGAAACGCATGGCATGAACATTAAAATATGCGATGTAAGGGACCTGACAGATATAAAGGTGATCTCTCAGATCTCTTCCGGCGTGTCCCCTGATAGCTCAATGGCCCACAACCTGATGATCAAGGATAGTTTCTTGTATGTTTCCTATTATCATGATGGGTTGCAGGTCTTTGATATAAGAGATCCATATAACCCGGTGATCGCAGGTTATTACGACACCTATCCTGATGCTAACCATGCATCATATCGTGGAGCCTGGGGAGTATACTCATTTCTGCCTTCCGGAAATGTGATTGTCTCTGATATGCAAACGGGGTTCTACCTTTTTGATGTAGATAGTGTATTTTTGGATACGTCGACCATACCTGCTCCTGTTGCCAATTATTCTTATTCCTCAGTATTTCTAGTTGCTAATTTCACTGACCTGTCAACAAACAATCCCACATCATGGTCATGGGATTTTGGAGATGGCTCCAACCTCAATTCTTCTCAGGATCCGCAGCATACATTTAGTGGGAGTGGATCGTACTGGGTTTGTCTTACCGCCGGCAATCAAGGTGGAAGTGACCTGTTTTGTGATTCTGTATTAATAACTCAGTCAACAGGTATCCCTACTTATACTACTCAAAATGAGAAATTGATATTTCCAAATCCGTTCCGTAATGAGTGTGTTTTGAAGTGGATATTTACCGAAGACAAAATACATGCTGAAGTCTACAATACGATCGGAGAATTGTGTTGGGAAAGCAGAATCGACAAGCAGGACCATATTAAATTAGACTTATCATCTATTGTAAAAGGAGTGTACCTTTTAAAGATCACAGGAGAGAATACTCATTTTACAAATACCATCGTTAAGATTGATTGATGAATGGAAAGATCTCTCTTGGTTATTTTATATTTTTTGCAGTATTTCAAGTAACCACATTTGCTGCGGATGAGGATTCTGTAAGCACAGCTCGCCATGCTGATGGAGTTCAATTCTTGGCAGAGAGGGATTTTATATCAGCTCCAATTTCTTTGCGATCCATTGATACCTCACTCAGGTTTTTCCAATATTACAATCCTGCCGACAACCAACAGCATCCATATCTTCATTTAGGGAACCTCGGTCTACCCCACAGATCACTGCTATTTGATATCCCCGGGAGTACCGGTTTTGATCTTGGATTTCACCACCTTGATGCATATCTATTTAAGGAAAATGATGTGAAGTATTATAATACAAAATCTCCTTATACTCAGCTTCATTACATTGTTGGCCCAGAGGAAGAGCAATTGTTCAACGTAACACATACGCAGAATTTGAGCAGCAATGTCAATGTTGGTTTAAAATACCAACGGCTGGTTTCCAATGGTATTTATGCCCGTCATCGGTCTGACATGAATAACCTGATGGCTTGGAGCTGGTTGCAAACTTCTGATGAAAGGTATCAAGCGTTTACACAATTCACTTTTAATAAAGCAAATGTCGATGAAAGTGGGGGAGTAGTTAATGATTCTTTTTTCACCGACCCTGATCTGATAAGGAGAAACATTGTTCCCATTAACTTGTCGGAGGCACAAAACAGAATACGAAGTAAAGGTGTTAGAGTTTACCACTCCCTAGGTTTTGGGAAACACTATACCCTTAGGATCAATGATACTACAAATGTTAAAAAGTACTTTTCCCGGTCAAGGTTTTCGCATACCTTTTCTTTTATGAATAGCAATTATGTGTATGCTGATAATGCACCCAATGAGGCCTATTATCCAACGACATTATACAGTAATGTGTCCACCCTTGATTCTTTGCAAATTTCAAAGTATGAAAATATCCTTTCCTTTAAGACCTTGGGTACCAAGGACAGGATCAATGATACCATTTCCTTTTCAAACAGTATTTTTAAAGTAGGTGTAAATTATACATTCTATGAGTTTTTCCAACAACCCTTAAATGAGCTGATCGTTGATACAACATTTGATGAGCTGATCGTGAACATGGAATGGAAAAGCAATGATCATGCCTCTAAGAAGTTGATCTATGGCCTGTTTGCAGATTATTCTGTGATGGGATATGGTGAGGGTGATCATAACTTCAGGGGCTTGCTGGGATATGTTATAGGAAAGGCAGGGAAATTGAAATTGGAAGCAGCTACAAATAGGAGGTCACCTGACTGGATACATGAGCATTATCAATCCAATCATTTCAGTTGGGAAAATGATTTTGAGAAGGTAAATATTCAATCCTTGGAAATGAGTTTCAGCAATGACTCGGCAAACCTTTGGATGCAAGTAAAGCATTATCTCATTGACAACTTTGTTTATTGGGATACCAATGCAGTTTCCCGCCAAAGCTCAGAGTCGATCAACGGAATGGTTATTACTGTTGGTAAGCGCTTTACCTGGAGAAAATTGCATCTCGATAACTATTTGATATTTCAGTCTTTTGATAGTGATCTTATCCATTTGCCGGATATCGTTGGGCGACAGAGCTTTTATTATGAGAGGATGTATTTTAAAAGGGCAGTTCGCGCTAAGTTCGGAATTGACGTGAGTTACAATAGTAACTACTATGCTGATAAGTATATGGTTGTTACCAGTCAATTTTATTTACAAAACGAAAAGGAACTGAGTTTTTACCCAGTATTTGATGCGTTTATAAGCATTAAAATTAAGCGTGGCCGTATATTCTTAAAATCTGAGCATGTAAGTCAGGGGATCTTTGATAAAGGTTATTTCTCTGCATTCCACTATCCTATGGCCGACAGAGCCATTAAGTTTGGCGTATCATGGCTATTCTTTGATTAGACTACTTTCATTCGATGATCTTAAACTCCACCCTCCTGTTGAGGGCTCTACCATCTTCTGATGCATTCGAAGCTATCGGGTTTTGCTCACCGTATCCTTTGGCGATAATGCGATCTTTGGCAACTCCTTTTTCGATAAGAAAACTCATCACCGATTCAGCTCTTATCTGCGAAAGGAATAAATTTGTTCTCTCAGATCCTATGTTGTCAGTATGGCCGGATATCTGGATCTTTACTTTTTGATTTTCTTTCATGAAGCTAACGACCCTGTTCAATTCCGGGAAAGAGGCTGCTTTCAGTGCTGCTTTGCCAAATTCAAAGAATATATTGTTTAACCTTACCACTTGTCCAACTTCAATAGGCACTAAAGAGAGGTCTTTTTCCAGTTCGGTATACTCTGATAAGGTTGAAACATCAAGGTTTTCGCTGATAGGGTAATAGCCTTTAGCGATAGCTCGAATCCCATATTCTTTACCATAGGGCAACACAATCTTGTACGCACCTGTTCCAGGGTCAGATGCGGCTCTGCCTGCTTCAACACCATCAGGCAATACTTCATAAATGATGGTGGCTTGCAAGGGCTCATTTGTTTTTTTGTTAAATACCTTTCCTGAGATCAGAACTACCGGATCCGGCTTGATCTCTTTTGGCAGTTGGATCCTAAAGATGTCATCCTGCCCTAAGCTGTTTTTTGTTGATGAAAAATAACCATAGTCGCCTGATGCAGTAATTGTATAATAAGCATCCCAACTGTTGGTATTGATACCGTCTCCCAGGTTAACGGGCTCTGACCAGTTTACCCAGGTGTCGTCAAGTCGCTTCACCATAAATATGTCGTTGCTTCCAAAGGTGCTACGTCCATCTGTTGAAAAATATAAGGTAACCCCGTCAGAAGCCAGAAAAGGAGTAATGTCATCTGAAGAGG
This sequence comes from uncultured Chitinophagales bacterium, assembly GCA_964572485.1. Classification (GTDB taxonomy): domain Bacteria; phylum Bacteroidota; class Bacteroidia; order Chitinophagales; family CAZNGA01; genus CAZNGA01. The sequence continues at coordinate 1,350 of CAZNGA010000104.1, read as the reverse complement.
AATTGACCATTGGTCCCAAATTTTTTGGCTCTGACCAATTGGACCCTTCAATTAGAAAGCTCACATAAATGTCTCTGCCTCCAAAGGAAACATAATTCTCAATAGACATTATAATGGCTTGACGGTCATTGGAAAGAGAGTAACCCACATAATCACTGTAGTTAGTGAAATTAGCGATGGTAAGGTTTTCGGGGAAACTCCATCCCTCTTTTTCCTTGTAGGCCATAGATGCGCCCTCAGCAAAGGTTCCATCTTCAAAATATTGGTAGGCCAAAAGCATAGAATTCCCATCAGGGGTAACACCATTTACAAAATTATGGTTAGCGTTATTTATCGGGGCACCCATATTTATGGCAGGGTTCCAACTCCCTTGGTCATCAATTTCAGCATACCATATATCATCATTTGGAGTATCCCCCTCAATATTCTCCGGATGGTCTTTTCGGTTAAAATACAATCCCTTTCCATCTGGAGAAATTATTGGATGTATTTCAGCATATTCCGAGTTGATGTTAGTGCCAAGGTTCTCTGGTTCAGATGCAAATATGATGTCAGGCACAATATTGATCTTTGCTTCAATAGGAATTTCAGAGTCAGAGACCCCTATTGCATCGATTTGATTCGGGCCAACAACTGCTGAGCAATCCATTACTACCTTTACACCATGCACTTTATAGGTGGTAATATCCACCATCACCCTTAAAATTCTTGTTGGTCCTTTTACTTCTTTCGGTTGGGTTTTAAAGACCTTGATCGCTTTTCCTCTTTCATTGATCAGAGATACCATTTTGATCGAACCGGGATTCACATTTTCAAAGATCGCCACCTGCTTTATCTGTATTGGGTCATTAAAAGCTACCTCGATATATTGTGATGAAGAGTTTTGTTTTTCCGGAAGCCATGCGCAGGAATTTTTTCCTCCTTGAGGCATGGCATTTGGCTTTTTCAGCACTTGGGTAGCAGCAAACTCTTTTTCGCCAAATTGGGATGAGAAACTAGTTATTTGATGTGCCCACCGGATATTTTGACCATGTGATAACAAGGAGGTTACGACAAGAATAGAAGCTGCCAGATAATGTCGTTTCATATTTCTTTAATTCTATCCGAATTTGCGACAATGATCATCAAATTATCATAATGGAAGTGACCTTTTATCTGCCAAAATAAATATTTATTCTGATAACTTAAAGAAGAACAGGCCTCCTTTACCACTGCTGCTGGTTTCGGCGGGTAAAAAAGAAGAAGAAAAGGAGAAGAGAAGAGAGGAAGTAGGATGGATTACTTTATTTTTCCCCTTGGGGGAACGGGACATCCCCCCACAACAATTTACCGCTTTTTGAGCAAACAAAA
>CAZNGA010000103.1:0-7751 GCA_964572485.1 uncultured Chitinophagales bacterium | reverse complement strand
ACCTGCATCAGCAGTTTTTAAAGCAGTATCAGCTAACCCTTTTCTGGCACCGTGTGTTGAAATAAAATATTCCAGAACTGACAAACCTTCTTTCAAATTTGACAGGATAGGGTTTTCAATGATCTCAGTACCTGAACTACCGGATTTCCTTGGCTTAGCCATCAGGCCTCTTATACCTCCTAACTGACGAATCTGTTCATTAGATCCTCTCGCTCCAGAATCCAACATCATATATACAGAGTTAAATCCTTGTTTATCCTCCTTTAATTGTTCCAATAAGCTCTTGGAGATTCTTGAATTCGATATCGTCCATATATCTATTATTTGATTGTACCTTTCATTATTGGTGATCAGCCCGTTGTTATAGTTATTCCAAACTTCATCAACTTCTCCCTGGCTCTCATCAATTAAGGATTGTTTCTGGTCAGGAATGATCAAGTCTGACAAGTTAAATGACAGCCCTCCTTTAAATGCCCAATTGAAACCCAAATGCTTGATATCATCAAGGAACTGGACGGTTCTTTTAGGTGATGTTTTGGTAATGATATTACCAATGACCTCTCTCAATGCTCTCTTGGTGAGTAATTCATTGATAAATCCAACTTCTTCAGGAACAACTTCGTTCAATATAACTCTTCCTACTGTTGTTTCAATTATCTTCTTCTCCAATTGCTCCTCTTCATTCATAATATCAACTCTTACATTAATGTAGGCATGTAGGTCAACTCGCCCCTCATTATATGCAATGCGCACTTCATCAGCAGAATAACATGTTATTCCTTCCCCTAACACCTTGTTCTCCTTATCGCTCTTTTTCTCTTTGGTAATATAATAGAGTCCTAGTACCATATCTTGTGAAGGCAATGAAATAGGAGTTCCGTTTTGAGGATTAAGTATATTATGTGAAGAAAGCATTAATAGTTGCGCTTCCAGAATAGCTGCATTACTTAAGGGTACATGAACTGCCATCTGGTCACCGTCAAAGTCAGCATTGAATGCGGAACAAACCAATGGATGTAATTGAATGGCTTTCCCTTCTATCAATTTTGGTTGAAATGCCTGAATACTCAATCTATGAAGAGTTGGTGCTCTATTCAATAACACAGGATGGCCTTTCAATATGTTCTCCAAAATATCCCAAATTACTGATTCCTTCTTATCAACCAGTTTTTTTGCTGATTTTACGGTTCTTACAATTCCTCTTTCGATCAATTTACGGATCACCAGGGGTTTAAATAATTCAGCCGCCATATCTTTTGGCAAACCACATTCGTGAAGTTCTAATTCAGGACCCACTACAATAACTGAACGGCCTGAATAATCAACTCTTTTTCCAAGTAAATTCTGTCTGAAACGACCTTGTTTCCCTTTAAGAACATCACTCAACGATTTCAACGCTCTTCCTCCCTCAGCTTTTACAGCATTCGCTTTTCTTGAATTATCAAATAAAGAATCAACAGATTCCTGAAGCATCCTTTTTTCATTTCTCAAAATGACTTCCGGTGCTTTTATTTCTATTAATCTCTTTAACCTATTATTTCTTATGATCACCCGGCGATACAAATCGTTAAGATCTGAGCTAGCAAACCGTCCTCCATCAAGTGGAACCAAAGGTCTCAATTCAGGGGGAATAACAGGAAGATACTCAATGATCATCCACTCCGGCTTATTCTCTGCTTTCTTATTTGCTTCCCTGAAGGCTTCAACAACACTTAGCCTTTTTAAAGCTTCAGCCTTTCTCTGTTGGGATGTCTCAGTAGCCGCTTTATGTCTCAACTCATAGGAAAGTGAATCTAAATCAATTCTAGATAATAGTTCACGTATCGCCTCAGCGCCCATTTTAGCGATAAATTTTTTCGGATCAGTATCTTCTAACTTTTGATTTTCTTCTGGAAGGGATTCCAGATGGTCAAGATATTCTTCTTCAGGAATTAGATCTAGATAGGAAACTAAACCATCATCCTTTTCCTTTGATTCTAATACACCAGGTTGAATTACGGCATATCTCTCATAATATATCAAGGATTCAAGGTTTTTGGAAGACAATCCCAACAAATATCCGATCTTATTTGGTAGTGATTTAAAATACCAGATATGTGCAACTGGAACCACCAATTTTATATGTCCTAATCTTTCTCTTCTTACTTTTTTCTCAGTTACCTCAACACCGCACCTATCACAAACAATACCTTTGTATCTTATCCTCTTATACTTACCGCAATAACATTCATAATCCTTTACAGGTCCAAATATACGCTCGCAAAAGAGTCCATCTCTTTCAGGCTTATAGGTCCTGTAATTGATCGTTTCCGGCTTAAGAACTTCACCACATGACTGTTCTAGAATAACATCAGGTGATGATAATCCGATGGATATCTGTGAAAAGTTGCTCTTTACTTTACTTTCCTTTTTCATTGGCATAATAACTCTTTTAACTAGTCAAATTTAAGATCTAATGTTAATCCCTTAAGCTCATTATGTAATACATTAAAAGACTCAGGAATTGATGGCTTTGGTAGATTCTCACCTTTCACCAAAGACTCATAAGCCTTCGCACGACCCATGATATCATCAGATTTAATTGTCAGCAGTTCCTGCAAGATATTTGATGCGCCATAAGCCTGTAATGCCCAAACTTCCATTTCACCAAATCGCTGTCCACCAAATTGAGCTTTACCACCTAATGGCTGTTGTGTGATCAAGGAATAAGGCCCAATAGAACGAGCATGCATCTTATCATCAACCATATGTGACAACTTGAGCATGTAAATAACTCCTACTGTGGTCTTCTGATCAAACCTTTCACCTGATTCTCCATTGTACAAATAAGTTTGCCCTAATGGAGGAAGGTCGGCATCCTTAATATAGCCTTCAATTTCAGCAATACTGGCACCATCAAAAATGGGTGTTGAAAATTTCAATCCCAGCTTCTGCCCTGCCCAACCCAATACAGATTCATATATTTGTCCGAGGTTCATCCTGGAAGGTACCCCAAGTGGATTTAATACAATGTCTACAGGTGTGCCATCTTCAAGAAATGGCAGATCCTCTTCACGAACGATCTTAGCTACAATACCTTTGTTCCCGTGTCTTCCGGCCAGCTTATCACCTACTTTTAGCTTCCGCTTTTTGGCAACAAATACCTTCGCTAATTTCAATACCCCTGATGGCAATTCATCGCCAATACTGATATTGAATTTTTCTCTTCTACTTTTGCCCAATTCTCCATTATAATTAATGAAGTAATTATGCAAAATTACCTTGACCAGATCATTTATTTTGTTGTCGCTTGTCCAGGCTAAAGGGTCAATATTGGTATAATCTATATCTGAAAGCACTTTTTGGGTAAATTTCACACCCTTTGCAATTGCAATTTCCTTATATAGATTGTTAACGCCTTTAGACGTCTTATCCTTCAAAATACTGTATAGCTTCTCAACCAACTTGACTTTCAAAGCACCCAGTACTTTATTATGATCCTTATCTAGTTTCTCAAGAGCTACTTTCTCTCTTGCCTTAGAGTTCTTATCCTTTCTTGCTCTTTCGAATAACATTTTATCAATCACAATACCCTGTGTAGAAGGAGGTGCTTTCAAAGAAGCATCCTTAACATCACCGGCTTTGTCGCCAAATATTGCTCTCAATAATTTTTCCTCTGGAGTAGGATCAGCTTCCCCTTTCGGTGTAATCTTTCCAATAATAATATCTCCTTCTTTCACTGATGCCCCAACTCTTATTATTCCATTCTCATCGAGGTCTTTGGTCGCTTCCTCACTTACATTTGGGATGTCAGCTGTTAATTCCTCTTCTCCAAGTTTTGTATCACGCACTTCCAGCTCATAGGATTCAATATGGATAGAGGTGAAGATATCTTCTTTGACCACTTTTTCAGAAATTACGATAGCATCCTCAAAGTTATACCCTTTCCAAGGCATGAATGCTACTTTTAGGTTACAGCCTAAAGCCAACTCCCCATTTTCAGTGGCGTACCCTTCGCAAAGTACCTGACCTTTTTTAACCTTATTGCCACGTTTTACAATGGGTTTAAGATTGATGCAGGTATTTTGGTTTGTCTTTCTAAATTTGATCAGGTTGTATCTCACCTTATTCTCATTGAAATTGACCAGGTTCTCCTTTTCATTTCTATCATAGGAGATGACGATCTCATTTGCATCTACATAATCTATGACACCGTTACTCTCTGCATTCAATAATATTTTAGAATCAGAGGCTACTCTTTTTTCAAGTCCTGTTCCAACAATCGGCGATCTTGGTTTGACTATTGGTAAAGCTTGTCGTTGCATATTTGAACCCATCAATGCCCTGTTGGCATCATCATGTTCCAAAAATGGTATCAGTGCAGCAGAGACACCCACAATTTGATTTGGCCCCACATCCATATGCTGGATCTCCTTAGGGATCAATATCGGGAAATCCCCATGGTGCCTACATTTTACTTTCTGATTGCGGAAACTGCCTTTATCAGTAATTGGCGCATTGGACTGAGCGATGATCATATCATCTTCTTCCTCTGCTGACAAGTACTGAACCGTTTTTTCTATTTGTACTTTACCCTTTTCAACTGACTTATATGGCGTTTCAATAAAGCCCATTTTATTGATCTTAGCATGTACACAAAGTGTAGATATCAAACCAATATTGGGTCCTTCAGGAGTCTCGATCGTGCATAATCTGCCATAGTGAGAATAATGGACATCTCGCACCTCAAAACCTGCTCTTTCCCTTGACAAACCTCCCGGCCCTAGTGCAGAAATTCTTCTTTTGTGTGTGATCTCAGCAAGTGGGTTGGTTTGATCGGCAAATTGTGACAACTGGCTTGTTCCAAAGAAAGAGTTGATCACTGATGACAATGTCCTGGCATTGATCAGGTCTATTGGAGAAAAGACTTCATTATCTCTAACATTCATCCGCTCTCTGATGGTACGAGCCATTCTAGCCAGTCCAACACCAAACTTCATATACAATTGCTCTCCAACAGTTTTTACACGTCTGTTGCTTAAATGATCAATATCATCAATATCGGCATTTCCATTACTTAAACGCACCAGGTACTTAACGATCTCAATAATATCATCTTTGGTGAGCACCTTTGTGGAATCTGAAATATCCAGCAATAATTTTCTGTTGATCTTATATCTACCTACTTCTCCTAAATCATATCTCTTATCAGAGAAGAAAAGCTTGTCAATAATGCCTCTTGCTGTTTCTTCATCGGGAGGATCGGTTCCTCGTAGCTGGCGGTATATATGCTGAACAGCTTCAATTTCTGAATTGGCCGTGTCTTTTTGGAGGGTATTATAAATAATTGAATAATCTGTTGCAAGGCCTTCCTTTTGTAAGATCACTGACTTTACGCCAGTTTCAAGGATCATCTCTATATTCTCTTCATCAAGAATTATATCTCGTTCCAAAATGATCTCATTCCTCTCAATAGAAACTACTTCCCCTGTATCTTCATCTGCAAAATCCTCGATCCATGTCTTTAATACTCTGGCCGCCAATTTTCGTCCAATGGCTTTTTTTAAGGATGCTTTGGTTGCTGCAATATCGTCTGACAATCCAAACAATTCGAGTATATCTTTATCCTGATCATACCCAATAGCACGCAATAGTGTCGTTACAGGGAATTTCTTCTTTCTATCAATGTAGGCAAACATGACATTGTTAATGTCAGTTGAGAATTCCATCCATGCTCCTTTAAAAGGAATCACACGGGCAGAATATATCTTTGTACCATTCGGATGGATAGATTGACCGAAGAAAACACCTGGCGACCTATGAAGCTGAGATACGACCACTCTCTCTGATCCATTAATGACAAAGGTCCCTCTTGGAGTCATATAAGGGATATTGCCTAGAAATACGTCAGATACAATAGTTTTAAATTCTACGTGGGTCTTGTCATTGCAAGATAACCTCAACTTGGCTTTTAGAGGGACGCTATTGGTTAGTCCTCTCTCAATACACTCCTCAATGGTATACCTGGGAGGGTCAATAAAGTAATCTAAAAACTCAAGTTTGAAAATATCCCTCGAATCAGATATCGGGAAATTTTCAGTAAATACCTTATATAATCCCTCATTCTGCTTATTCTCAGAAGTCGTCTCAAGTTGGAAAAAATCTTTAAAAGACTGTATCTGAATATCTAGTAAGTCAGGATAATCAACGGTCTGCTTAATCTTGCCGAAATTTATTCTTTCACTGGTTTTAGCCATACTGGTTAGTTGTAATTAGTTAGCAAATTAGTTCCGTCTGGAAAATTGAATCAAGCGATATTAACCTATAAATAGGCTGATCACTGGAGATCCACTTCAGCACCTGCTTCCTCAAGCCTAGCTTTCATAGCATCGGCTTCATCCTTAGGGACACCTTCCTTAACTGGCTTAGGAGCAGTATCAACAAGCTCCTTTGCTTCCTTTAATCCCAGACCGGTAATTTCCTTAACTAATTTAACAACTGATAATTTCTGTCCACCAGCAGCTTTTAAAACAACATCGAAAGAAGTCTTTTCTTCAGCAGCTCCACCATCACCACCACCATCACCGGCAACCATCACCGGGGCTGCAGCAGCGGGTTCAATTCCATGCTCCTCCTTTAAGACATCCGCGAGTTCATTCACTTCTTTAACTGATAGGCTTACTAACTTTTCAGCTAAATCTTTTACATTTGCCATTTTCTATCTTTTTGAATGTTAATGTTTAATAATATATTTTACTCTTTACTTAGATTCTTTTTCATCATCTTTTCCATCTTCCTCAGTTCCCTCTTCTCCTTCTTCTTTTTCCTCTTTCTCTTCTTTTTCTTTATCCTCCGTTGCTGCATCATCTGTTTTATCAGTAACTTCCTCAGCGGTTTCAGCTTCAGGAGTTTCCTCAGTTTTTGCAGTTTCTTCCTTTATCTCATCACCTGCAACTTCATCGCTTTCTTTATTCTCTTCTTTTTCAGTGCTTACTTCTTCTTTCGACTCAACAATTTCTTCATCAGCGGAGCCCTTAGCTTCTTCTTCTTTCCCTTCTTCTTCTTTTGGAGCCTCCTCCTTCTTTGCTTCTTCCTTATCACCTTCTTTGGCTTCAACAGGCTTTTCTTCTTTCGCATCTTCCTTTTCAACTTCTTTAGCTTCAGCAGGTTTTTCCTCTTTAGCTACTGTAGTGTCAGGTTGATCTGCCATAGTTTTAATGAGGCCGGCGAGTGTATCCCTGCCTGATTGGAGTGCAGAGATCACATTTTTCATTGGAGACTGGAGTAAACTAATAACATCTCCGATCAGCTCTTCCTTAGATTTAAGGTTGAATAATGTATCTAGCTGATCATCTCCAATAAATACATCGGAATCAATAAATGCACCTTTCACAAGTGGTCGATCCCCTTTTTTTCTTATCTTTTTAATGATCTTTGCGGGAGCATTAGAAACAGGTGAGAACATCAGGAATGTGGGTCCTTTAAGAATACCATATAAACCTTCAAAATCTGTATCACAAGCATCCATTGCCCTTTTAATGAGTGTATTTTTAGCAACTCTCATTTCAACGCCTTCTGAAAAGCAGACTCTTCTAAGGTTGTTGATCTCCAGTACTGACATTGAAGATGCATCAGTCAAATAAAAGAAATTACTATTGGAAAACTTTTCCTTTAACTCATCAACAACTACTTTCTTCTCATCTCTATTCATAACTCAAATTTATAATCAAACAGTTTTAGGGTCGATTTCGATCCCCGGGCTCATTGACCCT
>CAZNGA010000102.1:0-8047 GCA_964572485.1 uncultured Chitinophagales bacterium | reverse complement strand
AAACCAATTTAGATGAAAACAGAAAAGTTGTAATATTGAGTTTGGTTCCAGCGTATGAGGAAATCTGGGATAATCAATACAGTTCAAAAAATAGGAATATGATCAGAAAAGGAAAAAACACATTAACCTTTAGCATCGGGAATGGCGAGAAAGACTTAGAAAGATTAAAAACAATTTATCAATACACGATGACACGAATTGGCGCGGATAGTTTTTATCATTTTTCAGATAGTTATTTTAGTACATTGAAATCTTCAATGGGTGATAATTTGGTTATATTTACTGCATTTGATAAAACCAGTGGAGAACCATACGGTGCTTTGTTATTATTTATATATGGAGATTATGCTCATTATTTTTTATCTGGGAGAAGTGCATTGTGTGAGAATAACGCTGTAAATAATTATTTATTGGATCTCGCAGTCAAATATGCAAAGGAGAAAAATTGTCTTTTTTTCAATTATGGTGGTGGTAATAGTCCTGAAAAATCAGATGCACTTTTCAGGTTCAAAAGAAATTTTTCAAAAGAAACCCGAATGTTTTATATATCCAGACTTATTCACAATGAGAAAGTATACAATCACGTTTGCGACTTATGGGAGCAAGCAAACAAACTTGATAAATCAATAAATTCAAACCGGCTACTGAAATATCATGAATAAGAGCATTTGTATCATCACGGGTTCAAGAGCGGATTATGGATTACTAAAACCGCTGATTAAAATTATGGCGGTAAGTGATGAAGTTGAATTGTTTCTCGTGGCGACCGGTTCCCATCTTTCGAAAGAACATGGTTATACTTATTCGGAAATACTGGATGATGGTTTTCAAGTCAGTGATAAGGTTGAAATTCTTCTAAGCTCGGACACGACAGTCGGAATTTCAAAAGCAATGGGACTGGCCATGATCTCATTTTCTGAGTTATACACCCGATTACGTCCTGATGCGGTGGTAGTTCTTGGTGATCGTTATGAGATTTTTTCAGCGGTCTCAGCAGCTCATCTTGGTAGAATTCCTGTTATGCATCTAAGTGGGGGAGAAGTTACTCAGGGAGTTGTGGATGATGCTTTCCGTCACTCCATCACGAAGATGAGTCAATTGCATTTCACAGCAACCGAAGAATATAGAAAGAGGGTCATCCAACTTGGAGAAAATCCTAAACATGTCTATAATGTTGGGGAAATTGGTCTGGAAGATCTGGATTCATTTGAATACTTGAATAAAATGGAATTAAGCCACGAGCTTAAGATCAGTTTTGATCGAGAGATACTCCTTGTCACATATCATCCGGTGACTCTGGAGATGAGACCGAGTACTGAACAACTGAATAACCTATTTAAAGTATTAGAAGAGCAGGAAGACCGTCAGATCATTTTTACAAAATCAAATGCGGATGCTGAAGGCGCCATTATTAACGATATGATTGATGACTTTGTCAGCAGGAACACTGAGAATACAATCAGCTTTGATTCGCTGGGACGAAAAAAATACCTTTCGCTAATGAAACTCTCCTATGCCGTTATAGGGAATTCGTCAAGTGGTATTGTTGAGGCACCATGCTACCAAATAGGAACGATCAATATAGGCGATCGGCAGAAAGGCCGGGTGAGGGCAAAAAGTATCATTGATTGTCAAACAGAGACAGAGTCAATAAGAGCCGCATTCGAAAAGTTGGACTCAAACGAATTTCAGCAATCCTTAAAGAATGTTGAAAACCCATACCAGCGGAAGGTGGATCGAAAAGGATCGGAGATTATCTTCGAGACCATTTTAAGCTATTTAGAGTCAGAACCTGATATGAAAAAGCCATTTTTCGATCTCAATTGAGATCAGTGAGTTAGATTATTACTTGAAGATATTCGGTGGAGATATGGAATTGAACGAATCGGGAATAAACGAATATCTGACAGATTCGGGGCGATCTTCTCTTAGATTAATTTTATCAGCACTCAAAGGTCAAAAATTCCTTATCCCGAATTTTCTTTGCAAAGTTGTTGTCGATGTTTTCAATGAGTTTGGTATTGATTACAACTATTATGAGATAAAAGATGATCTATCTGTTATCTATGGTCAAATTGAAGCTGCGGAATTTGATGTGTTGTATATAATCAATTATTTTGGTAAAAATGATTTTGATTACAACAGCCTTAAAGAAGGAAAGATTCTCATTGAAGACAATGTATTTCTACCTGTCTTCGAAAAACCTGAACGAGTTGAAAATTGGATAGGCTACAACAGTTTCAGAAAGATATCACCAATTGCTGACGGAAGTCTAATCAAATCCACGATCAAGCTCGCTGCTGATCTTATCAAACAAAACAACACCAGATTTTCAGAATTGAAGTATAAAGCAAAGAAAATGAAATACGGATTTATTCAACACGGAAACTTTTCGGAAGATGAATATCTAAATCTCTACCAAGAGGCAGAAGATATCCTGGACAGACAAAAGAATATCTTTGGCATAAGCGGGCAATCAATATTCAGAATGTTGGATTTTTTTGTCAACTTGCCTGGTGAGTACCAAAAGAGAAAAAAGAACAAGGCTACACTTGATCAATACCTCGATAATTTTACTGTCAGAATGAATCCAGAATATCCAAGCTATTATGTGTTGAATGTTGATGAGCGAGACGCGCTCAAAAGGAGTCTAATGACAGAGAAAATATTCTTGCCGGTACATTGGCCTCCGACAGGACAAAATGACAATTCTCTGTTTAATAAATTATTATCCATACCCCTTGATTCGAGGTATAATGAAACAGATCTCGAAAAAGTTGCATTGAAAATTCGTGAGTTTTACGGAGAATAGACGAATAAGATGAAGAAGACGTTTATTATTGCTGAAGCAGGGGTCAATCACAATGGCAATTACGAGTTGGCCATTGAACTTATCGATGTAGCAAAAAATGCCGGGGTTGACGCCGTAAAATTTCAAACATGGAAGACAGAACTGCTTTTGACAAAAGATGCAAAACTAGCTGAGTATCAGACGAAAAATGTCAAGGAAGCGAAAAACCAGTTTCAGATGATAAAGAGGTTAGAATTGTCGTATGAAGACTTTCAAAATCTTCATAAATACTGTGCTAAAAATAATATAATCTTTTTGTCGACTGCGGATGAATTAGAGAGTGCAAGATTCCTCAAGGACCTACAGGATATATTCAAGATTGGTTCGGGCGAAATTACTAATTTGCCATATCTTGAAGAAATAGGTTCATATCAGAAGAAGATAATAATCTCTACAGGGATGGCGACACTTGATGAAATTGGCAATGCTTTGGAGATATTGGAAAGAGCCGGAACCAAGAAAAGCGACATAACTGTACTCCATTGTAACACAGAGTATCCAACACCGTTCGAGGATGTCAATCTGCTTGCCATGCTGGCAATTAGAGATAAATATAATGTTGATGTCGGTTATTCGGATCATACATTAGGTATCGAGGTTCCGATAGCGGCGGTAGCGCTCGGAGCAAAAGTAATCGAAAAACATTTTACTCTTAACAGGAACATGGCCGGGCCAGATCATTCTGCTTCACTAGAGCCCGATGAGCTGGCTGAAATGGTCAAAGCGATTAGGCATATTGAATCAGCCAAAGGGACAGGCGAAAAGAAACCCTCCCCCTCTGAAAGAAAGAATGTTTTGATTGTTAGAAAAAGTATTGTTGCAGCAACGCAGATAAGGAAGGGAGACATTATTGGGAAGAATAACATTACGGCTAAAAGGCCTGGGGGGGGAATCAGCCCAATGAAATGGCATGAAGTAGTGGGTACACGGGCGAGGCGAAATTATAATAAAGATGATATGATCGAGTTATAGAATTATGAAGGACATAAAAATATATCCAGGATCTAGTCTGATGTCAGCAATGAAAAAGCTGAATAAAACCGCCGAAAAATGCCTATTGGTTACCAATAAAGAAAATACCTTGCTTGGTACTTTGACCGATGGGGATATACGTCGTGCTATTCTAAAAGGCGCAAATATCAACGAAAAATTTGATGACTACTATTGCAAGGATCCGGACGTATTAATCGACGGACAATTCACTAAAGAAGAAGCTGGCCAAATTATGTCTTCCAGGAAACATGATTTGTTACCAATTGTGAATTCTGGAGGGGAATTAGTGAATTACATCATCTGGGAAGAATTGGTATTTAATGCGAAAGTCAAACAAAAGGAAAAATTGTCAAATCCGGTAGTGATAATGGCCGGCGGAAAGGGAACGCGCCTTGAACCCTTTACGAAAGTGTTACCTAAACCGCTAATCCCTATACATGATAAAACAGTATTGGAACATATAATTGAAAAATTCTTCAATAACGGTTGCCGGGAATTTTTCATAACCGTCAACTATAAAAGTAAAATAATAAAGGCTTATTTTGAAGAGCTGGAGACTGATTATAGTGTCAATTTTGTTGAAGAGCATGAACCGTTAGGTACAGCGAGCAGTTTGCAATATCTTAAAGGTACAATAACCGAGCCCCTGCTTGTAACAAACTGCGATGTAGTTGTGGACATTGATTATCGGGATCTGATAAGAATTCATAATAAATACAATCATGATATCACAATTGTTGTATCAATGAAAAAATACATTATACCATATGGAACATGCGTTTTGGATGCAAAAGGCCATTTGCAATCACTTAATGAGAAACCGGAATATGATTTTTTAATCAATATTGGTTTATATGTTATTAACGCTGAATTGCTGAAAACAATACCAGAGAAACAGGTGTATCATATTACTGATTTGATAGCAGATGCGCGAGAAAATGGCGGTGAGATAGGTGTATATCCAATTGACGATGATAATTGGATCGATGTCGGACAATGGGCTGAGTATCAAAAAGCGATTGAGAAGCTATAGAATTTTCACCAACTTAGAGTTACCACAGAAGAAGCGGAGACAAGAATGAGCATTAGATTTCTAGTAAATACAGATTTGAACTTTGGTGTAGGAATAATAGACAAAGCCGATAATATTATAGAATCGAAAGGGTTTAGAAAAATTCTTCTCATTTTAGATAAAAATGTTCAAAATAACATTGAAATAACCAATTTTAGAAAAAGGTTATCAGAAAAAATACAGACGGATCTTTTTCTGAATGAAATGTCTGAACCAGATTACGATTACCTGGATTCATTTTGCGAGCGTATTAAAGCCGGTGAAGGGCCTAAGGAGTATGACCTAATCGTTGCAGTTGGAGGTGGATCAACACTGGACTTGGCCAAGGGTGCTGCGGTAGTCTTGAAGAATGGGGGGCCTGCGATCAATTATAAGGGATTTCCCAAAATTAATACAGCACCTATACCCGTCGTTGCTATCCCAACGTTAGCGGGGACTGGCAGCGAAATAGCCTACAATGCTGTTTTCACGGATAATCAAAAACAAAACAGGCTTGGAATAAACACCGAATTAAATTATCCAATCCTTTCAATTGTTGATCCTGCATTATCTCTGTCTGCGCCAAAATCGGCTGTGATTTCTGGAGCATTGGATTGTTTTGGTCATATTATGGAGAGCTATATTTCAATTAACGCAAACCATTTTACCCAAGAACTATCAAAATCAGCATTTGAGCTATGGTTTAAAGGTGTAAACAAATTTATTGAAGAAAATGATGATGTTGAGGGAAGGTCCTATTTGTTTTCAGCAAGCATCCTGGCCAATATGGTACTTAACAACGTTGGTTCCGGTCTTGGGGGGAGTTTCTCCTACCCGCTTGGTGCTCTTTACGGCGTCCCCCATGGGATCGGTGAAGGGATATTTATCCCTTACCTTGTAAAATTTTATATAAATCATGGTTATCATGTCTACGATGAATTACATGATATTATACCGGGGACGGATAAATCAATTAGTTCCCCCAAAAAGAATGAAGACTTCGTGAATCAACTTGAAATCATCTTTGACAAACTTGAAGTTCCCAAATCGTTATCAATATGGGGTATCGGAAAGGAAGATATTAATATTCTACAAAGCGAAATTGAGGGGGCTTTTCACGAGGCTCCTGTAGAATTCACAGTAGATGATTTTAGAAAAATGATAGGATTATATGTTTGAGTTTTTAACCCGTTTTGTGTTTGGAGGAAAATATGCCAGGATTTGAATTAATTGGTTCTGAAGAAAAAGAAAGCATCAATAGATTATTTGAAAGCGGAAGCGATTTTGAACGAGGACCTTTTGTAAAAGAATTCCAGTCCAAATTTGCATCAATGGTTGGCGGCGAATACGCACAAGCGGTAACATCTTGTACCGCTGCTTTGAAGGTGGCGATAGAGGGCCTTGAGCTTCCAAAAGGGAGCGAAATAATTACTTCAGCCTTTACTTTTGTAGCAACGGCGGAAGCAATTCTGGAAGCAAAATGTATTCCTGTATTTGCTGAGATTGATGAATCATTCAATATTGACCCGGATGATATCAGGCGAAATATCACTAAAAAAACGAAAGCAATTATTCCCGTACACATGTATGGTGCACCGGCTAATATGGCTGAGATCATAAAAATCGCCAGGGAATTTGATTTAAAAATCATTGAAGATACTGCTCAGGGTCTGGGGTCGAAATATCAGGGTAAATGGAGTGGGACAATAGGTGACATAGGATGCTTTAGTTTTGATTCCGGGAAGTGTATAGGAACCGGTGAAGGAGGGATGATCATAACCCACAATCAGGAATATTGGAGGAGAGCTTATGAGTACTATGATCATGGCCACCAAAATAATCCCGATTATCCGCGTGGAAGAGATACACGAGGGCGCTATGGATTTAATTTTAGAATGACAGAGCTGTCTGCAGCTATAGGGCTGGCTCAAATGAAAAAGCTCGACCATATATTGAGTAACCAGAAGAGTAACTACGAAAAGATATCCAAAGGCATACAGAGTTTACATTACTTCAAACGTCGCAAATTTGTCGATAAGGCTGAACATACATATGAAGCTTTACTGGTTACACTACCAAGTAAAAATGACGTAGACGTGCTATATAATATTATTCTTGAGAATAATATTGTTACGAAGAATTTACCGGATGCATATGACTGGCATTTTGCCGGCACCTGGGATCATATCCTGCCAATGATTGACAGATATAGTAAAGCTGATATGAAAACACTATTTCCGAGATCAAGAGATATCCTATCGCGTACTATTGCGATAATGATTTTTGTAAATATGGATTCTGAACAATTAAATAAAATAATTGAAGTTCTCGCATCATTTGCAAAGTCCAAAGAATAAATTGAAATGACTGGAGGCAAACAAAAGATTTTAATCTTTGTTCCCGCGAGAGGAGGATCGAAAGGTATTCCTCATAAAAATCTTATCAGAATAAACGGGAAACCACTTATTAATTATACTTTAGAGACCGTTTCCAGGTTACTGGCTGAAAAAAAATACGAATGGGAATGGTTTATTTCATCTGATGATGAAGATATCATTAATTATTGTCGGGAAATGGGGTTCCCAACATCGTACCAACGCCCGGTTGATCTAGCAGGTGACAGTAGTGATATTGTTGATGCGATAATGGATGGGTTGAGTTGGTTAAATAAAAATAATGGATATTCACCGGATGCAATTTTACTTTTGCAGCCCACCTGTCCTATAAGGAATACCAAAGAGATATTGGAAGCAATAAAAATGTCCAAGGGAAGTTGTTATTCTTTTGTTAGTGTTATGAAAATGCGCGAACACCCCAATGAATGCATTGAGCTTAACAATGGTAAATGGAATTTCTTAAAACGATCATCAGAACCCAATACGGGTCGCCAGAACTTTGAGCAAAATTACTATTTTATTGATGGCAATTTTTATTTTGCGTCACTCAATTTTTTGGAAAAATATATGTCCTTTATTGCTGAAGAAAGGACCAGTTTTTACATTACAGACAAATATTGGCCGGTGGATATCGATGAAATTGAGGACCTGCCAGTCGTTTCAGCTTTATTAAAGGAAAAGCAGTCAAAGGGTGTACATTAAATGAAAATTATCGGTATGATCCCTGCTCGCTTGGGGAGCAAACGAGTTAAAAAC
>CAZNGA010000101.1:0-8126 GCA_964572485.1 uncultured Chitinophagales bacterium | reverse complement strand
GGCGTTCGGTTGGTCGCTTAGCTTGCTTTTATGAGGAAAACACGGTACTCTTGAGATAATTAGTAATGTTTATAATCTATGGCAATATAACAACTTAAACAGATATTTATTTTATTATTGACAAATTCATTTGTTTGTTGTAAGATATATTTATCATCGGGAGACAGAAATAAGCGAAGCGTTCCAGCAGTAGTCTTTGAGTCTATTTGGAGGCTAAAAATGTCTGTCTCTGATGAAATAACCCATAGGTTTTCTTAATCACCATCACAGGATTTCAAATCAATGGTACTAGAACTTATTTTTAGATTATTGAAAGGAGGTAAAAAGGGTTTTATAAAAAGACATTCCTCAGTTAGTCTCTTCCCTAAAGAGGAGGTGCATGATGAAGTCAAAGTTTTCCCCCTGTCTCGGTATTATCTCACTCCTTTTTCTGATGGTGAGTCTTCCTCTACTGAATGCTGATGATGCTGCCTGTGATATTGGGGTGGTCGTTGTAGATCAGGATTCAAATCCGAAAGCAAACACGCCCGTTAAGCTCATCGCTCTAGATGAGGTTGGTCAACCGTATGTAATCGAATACACTAATGTCAACGGCTTGGCTCTTTTCGATATGCACGCGTGGCCAAACGCTTGTCCAGGGGATGTTTGCTGTCCGCCAACTTGGAATTACGGGAATTACCGTGCGATTGCGCTAGCTTGGTGTGTGAGTAAAGAGTTTACTTACAATACCAATAATAAAACGGTATATCTTATAGCTACCTATCCTTGTGACTGAGTAAAAAAATTATTATTATTGCCTATTGGAATCTCTCAAATAGAGCAATAGGAGAGGTTCCTTGCACTATAATAATGATAGAAGAGGGGGACATATATCTATTTTGAATATGATCAATCGGCAAAGATGCAATCAGCATAAGTATGCTAAACTATTTTTTCCTCTACTCTTATCCCTATTTCTTACTCTTGGACTTGCGGATTTTAGTAAATGCCAAGAGCCAGACACCCTGATTCAAAGGTTGGTTGAGGAGATTTCAGATTCTCTTTATACCAATTCAATTCAAAGGTTGCAAGATTTCCATACAAGATACGAATTGTCAGATTCCATCGGTCCTGCTGGACAATGGATCTATGATCAATTTATAGAGATAGGATATACCGATGTTGAATTTGACAGTTTTACTTGGGATCCCCATCATTCAGATACGTCCATAGTGAGCAGAAATATCCTAGCTACGAAGCCAGGTAATACTGAAAATGATAGCCTTATCATTCTTGGTGGACATTATGATTCAGTGCAGGATATCGGTTCTTGGAATGATCCAAACGCATACGCACCTGGTGCCAATGATAATGCCTCTGGAGTTGCAGGTGTATTGGAAATAGCACGGCTTCTTGAACCGTTCTCCTTTGAGAAGACCATTGTGTTTGCCTGTTTTGCTGGCGAGGAGGTAGGTTACGGAGGAAGTAGTCACTACTCTTGGGAATTAAATCAATTGGGAATACCATTTCGTTTTGCTCTTATTTTGGATATGATAGGTTATCAGGCAAATCCATATATGTACCCGGTAATAATTGATGCAGAAATGTCTTATTTAGATGATGCATTAAGAACCGCTCAAATGGCATGGACTTATTCCAATTGGCTGACACCTTACTTGACTTTTGGAATTTTTCACAGCGATCAATGGATCTTGGGAATGCGAGGCCCAGCCATATTGATAATAGAAGAAGTAGGCTATTTAGATCCCATTTTTCACACTGCATGGGATGTTATTGACAGTCTGAGTATTCCCTATGCAACAGAGATCCTGAGAATGGCCCTGGCTTCGATTGTTGATGTCGCGAACTATGTTACGGTCGGGATCAAGACTTCAGATCGCAAAGGACTAGTAAAAATTCCGAAAGCTTTTGCCCTCAGCCAAAATTATCCTAATCCTTTTAATCCTTCAACTACTATAGATTACAGCATACCAGAAGGAGAAGCAGAACAAGTACAATTGCTTATTTACGATCTACGTGGACGGTTGATTAGATCTCTTATTAATGAAGAAAAAAGTCCTGGTAGTTATTCTGTTCATTGGGATGGGAGAAGTAATGAGGGAAGGGAAGTAGGGTCGGGAGTCTATTTGTATCGGATTGAAGCTGGAGAATTTATCTCGACGAAAAAAATGATCATTACTCGATAGAATTAAACTATAATGAAAATACGAGAGTGGGAAGGGGAGTGAGAAAAATACATTTTGATTCACAAGGTCTTTGTCACAAAAGGATAGGGCTCCATCCATATATTATCAGATAGAGCCCTATTACTCTTATTCCCTTACAAGAATATATTGTTACCCTCTCCTATCATTGCAGCGAGGATAACGCCTGAACTGCTGATAGAACTCATCGAGAAGTTCTCTTTCACGTCTTTCTGAAGAGGATGTCAACTCATACCGAAAAGATTCAGCTGCTCTCAGACATGCATCTGTGGTATTTTGATGATCATGTAAGCGACGGTTAAGGTCATTACTCCTTCCGATATAGATCCTTGTTCTCGCATTATCAGCAAGTTCATAAACGCCTTCTTTGTTAGGGACGCTAGCTACTCCATTGGAGTTTAATCGTACCCACGGTGACGAAATACTCATTTTATCACCTCCTTTCGGGAAGGTTGATGTTTGTAATCATTTGCTTTCTATTTTATAATACGTCGGCGCATCACAATAGTAATCTCAATAGGAGTTCCACATGAATGATACTCGAATAGGCTATTCAAGAAACATGGCTAGAAAAATATTGAATAAATTGTCTATTACAAAACTCCCAATTCCTCTCAAACCAGTTTTAGAATCAGCAAAAATCACAATCAAATATTCTCAAAGTATGAAGAAAAAATGTTCAGGAATAATCTTTCCAACAACTCGACTGATATCAATTAATGCTTATCATCATATATACCGCCAACGCTTTACTATAGCACACGAACTTGGACACTTTTTCTTAAATCATGAGGGTGGAAAGTTTATAGATAATACAGGATTTGAGGGTTCTTATGGATCTGGTATTATTGAAAAAGATGAAGAGCTTAAGGTCGCAGATCGAGAGGCTAATGAATTCGCCGCGGAATTACTAATCCCTCTCGCTTTGTTAAAGGAGAATTATAAAAAGTTGAAATCCCCAAAAGCATTAGCTGAACTATTTAATATCAGTGAAACTGCTCTTTGGGTGTCTTTAATTAAGCACAACATGATTAAGTAGCATTATTCCTTTGAAAACATATAACTAATTTTTCTAGGAATTCTTCATATTCCTTCCTTTTTGGTTCAATTGTCTCTATAGTAACGCTTATTATTTCGCTAAATCGCTCTTTTTGAGAAAGATCTTTTTCCATTCTTGGCAGTGCTTCAGTAACCATATCGTTTATGTTATTTTTCAGGTTGTTCCTCATAGTAAGCCAAATCATCTTCAAGATAAGATGGTATGAATCTGATACAGCTTTAATAAATCTGCCAAGAGCATATGGATCCATTTTAAGAATAGAAGCTTCCCCTCCTTCTACACTCTCTAACAATTTTGGAGACAAATTTAGATTGGTTGCGATCTCATCTTGAGATAAATCTCTTTGCTTTCGTAAAATTTTGAGATATTCTCCTACACCTCCAAATCGTTTCAATAACTCTTGCGCCTCTTTTTCCATGAGCCGATCACGAGATGCATTTTTGACAGCCTTAAGCAAATGCTCTCGAAAATCTGGGTCCTCTTTTTTATCAATAGCAACATATTCAGCGATAAGGTTTGTGGTTTCACTGCTTAGATTCCAAGCTAGCTTATCGAACAAGTTGAGTTCTTTAAACCAATCTTCTAACTCTAAGGTTTCTGAGTCATCATACTCACCATAGACCACCTTTTCTTCTTCTTTTAACTCCTCACTAATTTTGTTCATCCAGTCTTTATTCATTGGGAGTCTCCTTGTCCAATCCTTAGTTCATCTAATAATATTACGTTTAACTATCTCAACTTAGTCAAAGACCTCTTTTAAGCTCAGAGAGCTCCCCCTCAATTTCCTCAATTGTGTCCTTCAATCTTAATCTTGCCCTTGATACTAGTTTAGGAACACTAGCTTCTTGAATGTTAAACTTTTTTGCAATTTCAATTTCACTCCAATTCTCGAAATAATAAAGCTCCAACAAAACCTTATACCTCTCTGGAATTTTCTCTATGGCTTCTTTCATTATTTTAATTCTTGGATTTTCATAACCAATTCCTTTGATAACCTCAGGATATGAAGCCAAACCAAATAATAGGTCCATAGATACAAGTTCTTCACCTGGTACTTGATCTAATTGAACATGAAGCGATCGATGTCTTCTTTTATCTTTTCTTTGTTTATCTATCCAGGTGTTCCTTAGTATTTTAAACAACCAGGTTTTAAATTTCCCCTTTTCCTTTGAAAAGGTGTCGATATTCGTTATAGCTTTAATGAGTGTTTCCTGAACAATATCTTTAGCATCTTCCTCTTCTACTTCTTTACCAACTAGGTATGGTTTGAGAATATTCTCACCAATATTAACCAATTCTGTCAAAACTTTTTCATTATTCTTTTTGATTCCATTAGCTAATTCATCATCATAATTATTAGATTGATTATCATTTTCTATCAATTGGTTCCTCCATTTTCTATAATATATACATTTATTAGTGATTCGAAGAAATATACACGCTCCAGTGAATTCTATATAGGGCAGTAAATCTAATTCATCTGATTAATACTCACACCCTTCCATATATATACGTTACAGCATCACAGTTGTGTGCGACATGGAAACAAATAGTTTTATATAGACTTCTTGCAGTGTATTGTACATGAAACTGACAAAACAAGTAAGACCATCGCCAGCTACACCAGAAAGGTTAACGAGCCCTACTAGACGAAACGAGTGCTATGATAGACGTCGGAAACCTTGGTTCATTAGGAAAGTTTCGAAGACTACGGAATGTCCTGGGAAAACAAAGCGAAAGGAGAAGTTCATGAATTCTGATATCTGGCCTGCTACAATTGGTGCATTTGCACTGATCCTTTCCACGGTGCTGGTAGTGTGGAAGGAGGAGATTCGCAATCGCTTTGTAAGGGCAGAGAGAGGTTGGTCTGGATTTTGGGCTGGAAGTGGCAAATCCGATCCGACAGATACAGAGTACAAAATAACCGTGAAGCTAACACAACGTGGTCGTGTAGTCAGCGGTACGCTTACGACACACGAACCAGAGGAATTGGAGTACGAGATCGAGGGAAGGATCCAGGAGAATGAGTTCATGACATACTATGCGAAGAACGCGGCGAAGAACGTTGTGAATTACGTGGTAGGGATCAATCAACTTGCTAGAGACGGCAAAAGGATGACTGGCACGTACGTCGCTAGGTCTCGTCTAGTGGAGGGGATCTCCACCGGCACAATCGATCTCAGACCGGTCGATACTTTGTGATAGAGAACAGGAATGCTCCCGGAGTACTCTCCTAGAAATCGTCACATTGTAAGAGCAAATCAATTCCAATATTAAGATCACTTTATGACTTCTGCTTATATCACAAGGCAAACAAATATTTAAACCTTTCGATAATCTTGTAATCTCAAAGAGGGTACTCTTCCAAGCTTAGGTAAAAGTCTGCAAATGATCAGTTAAATATATATAACCAATTCAGTATTATTTTGTAATAGATAGAACTACAACAACTTAGTCGAACATAATAATTAGATATTGACAAAATCTGTTTTGTTAGTATAATAGTAATTACTTCATCGGAGGTCATTGATTGGCTTAACATAGTAGGACATTTTTTCTGACCTTATCTGATTAAGAGAAAGGATTAGAAATGTCTAACTTCGATAAAAGCCCACATGTTTTCTGATTCATAGGAACCTGTGGGTTTTTTCTTTTAATTAAATCTTAATAACCATCACAGGATTTCAAATCAATGGTACTAGAACTTATTTTTAGATTATTGAAAGGAGGTAAAAAGGGGTTTATAAAAAGACATTCCTCAGTTAGTCTCTTCCCTAAATAGGAGGTGCATGATGAAGTCAAAGTTTTTTCACTGTCTCGGTATTATCTCACTCCTTTTTCTGATGGTGAGCCTTCCTCTACTGAATGCTGATGAGGAAGCTTGTGATATTGGTGTTCATGTACAAGACGATGAAGAAAACCCAAAAAGAAACACACCTGTGAAGATCATTGCATTGAGCCATGGTAGTGTAGACACAACTATCAATACGGACGATCAGGGCATCGTTCTTTTACCAATGCGAAATTGGCCAAACAGTTGTCCTGGAGCTCCATGCTGTCCGGCCGAGCACAACGATGGTTATTTCAAAGCAGTTGCTACAGGATGGTGTGAATTCGAAGTTTTTGAGTATGATGGCACCCATATACATGTTGACATAATAGTAGAAGATCCTTGTAAGTGATACAACGCTAGAGACTGAAGTCTATAAAACTTTGACTTACCCCGGTTTCGTGGATAGTTCTGGGCTTTAGGTCATGCAACCGATTGGCACCTCCTTTCGTAGCTGACCGGTGATTCATAGTCAATCGCCGAGTGTCGTCGGTTGAGCAATGGCGAATCACCTGAAGACGGAACTCGCGCTCCAGGCGCAACTGCCGGTTCTCTCGGCGCAGACGCCGGATCTCTTCGTGCTCCTTGGTGGTCAGACCATCGGTCCGACAACCTTCATAGAGGTCGGCCTGATGGACCCAGTTACGTATTGTCTGAGCTGTGGGCTCGAACTCTCTGTAGAGTCCTTCCGGGATTCGACCCGATCGGACCAGCTCTATTATCTGACGTCGAAACCCAGGTGGATAGGGTGGCCTCGTATTCGGCATTGTGGACTTCTTTCTCCTAAAAGATTAAGTGTCCACAAAAGCGGGTCAAGTCCAAACTAGTAGATTTGAAGTTTCTTGTTCTGGAGTTAATTGAGGGAAAGCAAGGTGGAATATGATGAATTATAACATGTATAAATCAAATATGTTCAGAAAGAGAACAAACTTTAAGGGCTACGACATTTGCGTACTAGTTTTCTTTTTTCTATTTGTATCTTTATTAAATAATGCTAAAAGTGGTTTCTGCCTAGAACCTGACACTCTAATCCAAAGGTTGGTTGATGAGATATCAGATTCACTCTATACAAATTCAGTTCAAAGGTTGCAAGACTTTCATACGAGATACGAGATGTCAGATTCCATTGGCCCTTCCGGACAATGGATCTATGATCAATTTATGGAGATGGGTTATACCGATGTCGAATTTGACAGTTTTACTTGGGATCCCCAATTTTCAGATACGTCCATAGTAAGCAGGAATATCATAGCTACGAAGCAAGGCAATACTGAAACTGATAGCCTCATCATTCTTGGTGGACATTACGATTCAGTGCATGATATCGCTTCGTGGAATGATCCAAACGCATACGCACCTGGTGCCAATGATAATGCCTCTGGAGTTGCAGGTGTATTGGAAATAGCACGGCTTCTTGAACCGTACTCCTTTGAGAAGACCATTGTGTTTGCTTGTTTTGCTGGAGAGGAAGTTGGTCTCGGAGGAAGTAGTCACTACTCTTGGGAATTATATCAATTAGGAATACCACTGCGTTTTGCTCTTATTTTGGATATGATCGGTTATCAAAAAGTTGCTACCTACGAAGTCATTATTGATGCTGACATAGAATATATAGATGATGCATTAAGAACTGCTCAATTAGCTTGGGTCTATTCAAATAGGTTGGATCCCCATTTAACTTTTGGATTATTTACAAGCGATCATATTTTTTTTGGACTTCAAGGTCCTGCCATATTGATAACACAAGAAGAAGGATATTATCCACTTATGCACACTAAATGGGATGTTATTGATAGTATGAGCATACCCTACGCGACAGAGATTCTTATAATGGCCTTGGCTTCAGTAGTTGATGTCGCTAAATTTGTCACTGTGGGGATAGAATCTCCAGACGGCAGTGGAAGGCCATCTTTTCCAAAAACCTTTGTTCTCAGCCAGAATTATCCTAATCCTTTTAATCCTTCGACTACTATAGACTACAGTATACCAGGAGGAGAAGCAGAACAAGTACAATTGCTTATTTACGATCTAC
>CAZNGA010000100.1:0-8523 GCA_964572485.1 uncultured Chitinophagales bacterium | reverse complement strand
ATTTGCTAAGCTGAGGTAGCAAACAAGAGGATGAGAAAAGATATTGCTTTTGTGATATTAAGGGATGGCACAGGGTTTGTCCAATGTGTTATTGATAAGAACACCGTGGGTGATCCCAAATTTGAGGATGCCAGACAATTGACATTAGAAACCTCCTTATCTATTACTGGCGAAGTGAAGAAAGATGAGCGCCAAATTGGTGGAGTTGAGCTTCAAGTAAGTGACCTGAAGATCTATGAGGTTGCAGAGGATTACCCTATTGCTAAGAAGGAGCATGGAGTGGATTTTCTTATGGATCATCGTCATTTATGGTTACGTTCGAAAAGGCAGTGGCATATTATTAGAATAAGGAACCAGATCATTCAGGCCATACATCAATTCTTCCAGCAAAATGGTTTTATACAGGGAGACGCACCCATATTTACAGGGAATGCCTGCGAAGGGACCTCCACTTTGTTTGAAACAGAATTTTATGGGCAACCGGCTTACCTGTCACAATCAGGTCAATTATATGGTGAGGCTATAGCCATGGCCCACAGCAAGATATATACTTTTGGACCTACATTTAGGGCTGAAAAATCCAAAACAAGAAGGCATATGTCTGAATTTTGGATGATAGAACCGGAGATGGCATTTCACAATAATGATATGAACATGGATCTCATTGAAGAGTTCATCAAGTTTGTCATTCAACGTGTGCTGGAAACCTGTAAAGAGGATCTTGACGCAATTGAAAGGAATACCACACTTTTTGAGAAGATAGATCAACCATTTCCCAGAATTACCTATGATCACGCAGTAGAGATACTTAGAGGGGAGGTAGAAATAAATGGTAAAAATGCATTGAAGACCCTTGCCTTAGATCTGGAAACTGCAAAGAAGAATAGGGAAGAAAAAACAGCAGATATTGAAGAGAGGGAGAAGAAGATAAAGGCGGGTTCCATGAAAAAAGGAGAAATCAATTTCAACCAACAAAAAATTGCTGACTTATCTGCAGAGATCAAAGAATTGGAGGAGATGGAAAGGAACATCCCCCAATGGATCGATTCAGCTAAGAACTTTACTCATGGGAATGATTTTGGCGGATCGGATGAAACCATCCTGACCCGTTTATATGAAACTCCTATCATGGTCTATAACTGGCCGGCTGAGATAAAGGCATTTTATATGAAAGAGGTGGAAGGAAATAGCAAATATGTCAAAGGAGTAGATGTGCTGGCACCTGAAGGTTTTGGTGAAATTGTTGGTGGAGGGGAAAGAGAAACAGATCTGGACCTGCTCATCAATAAGATCAAAGAGCACAAACTGCCTATGGATGATTTTAAATGGTATCTTGATCTAAGGAGGTATGGTAATGTGAAGCATGCAGGATTTGGTTTTGGACTTGAAAGATTTGTTGCCTGGATATGCGACCTGCACCATATAAGAGAGACCATTCCCTTCCCAAGAATGTATGGCAGATTGTTTCCTTAAAATATAGTCGGTTTTTTCTAATAACGGATTGAATTAAATGGTGTTTATTAAGAAAACCCTTCCGATTCTTTTTGGAATATTTATTATTTCCGTTTTGATAAGGGTGCCTAACCTTGACCGGCCACTTTCAAAACATCATGAATTTTGTACTGCTGTTACACTAAGGACCTTACAGATATGGGCGGACAATGGTGGCAGCACATATAGTTTTCTGCCGGTGATGACCTATCCCGGATCAGTGAATAAGTACATCAACAATCAATCATCAGAGATCTTTGACAAAGAAGGCAACTATTATTATGTATCCTATCCTCCCTTATCTTATCTGATTCCATTCGCCTTTTTTGAGTTGTTTCAAATATACCCAACACCAATAGCTCTTCAGATCTTTAATTTAGCGATTCATCTTATTATCGCCGTTTTTATTTACCTGATACTATGTTTTTTGTTAGATAATAAGGTATCAGAGCAGTTGACTTTTCCTGCATTAATTGGCGCTACCATTTATTTATTATTACCAGCGACATTATGGTTTCATTCAAATGTATATATGGCTGATATACTTACCCAATTATTTTGGGTGATCTCAATATATATTATGTTGAAAATTTCTGAATACAAGCAGGGGGTCCCAACTATTTGGAAAGTATATCTAGGGGTCGTTGTTTTTTTGATGGTATATAGCTCCTGGCTTGGTGTGATTTGTGCAATTACTATAATTCTATATTTTCTTAATAAAATGAGGTTCGACAGAAAGAATGGTAATTTGCTTTTTATCACGGTACACTCGGTGGTATTAGCGGTTTTAGTAATGGGGATTCAATATAGCCTGATCTCAGGATTTACATCCTATTTCGAGGTCCTCTTTGAAAGATTCGTTTCCAGAAGTGGATATGACGGGGCTGGATTCTATGACCTGATCTCAAGGATATATACTTCCTGTGTGGCCATTGCAACCAACTATGCCACAAGTTATTTGCCAGCAATTGTTATTCTGTTATTTGGTCTTCTCTTCTTAAGAAAGAGAATTTCACTTTCAGACAAAGAACGGATGATCATATATTTTTCAGTGATCCCTGTTGTAATGCTTCATCTATTACTTTTAAATTATTCAGGCCATGATTTTACCACATTACCGGCCGCTGTATTTATTAGCATAAGTATAGCGATAGTATATGCTAAGCTGAAAGGGATTTTGAAAAGTAAATACCAGTATTTACTAAATAGTGGTATTATCATCATGGTTGTGCTTTCAGTTGTTCAATATTATGTGATCAACAGGCCGGGGGATAGATCATGGAAAAGAAATTTGTATAACGTACAGAGAGATTTTGGAGAATATATAAAAGAGGAGGCAAAACCAGATGAAGTAGTTTTTCTTCGGGGTATCGATATTGAACCCCAGGTTATATATTATGCCAAGCGAAATATAAAGCGATTTTTATACCCAAGCCAAGCTAAGGAACATCTACAAAAGGTAAATCAAACAAAAGGAATTCTTTTTGACATTGAATGGAATCAGGATGTAGTAGTGAGAAGATTCGTTGCAGACAATGAAAATTAGCAATAGTAAGAGTAAAAGGAGTAATTATTCGGCATTAAACTTGATACTTCCAAAAAGATAACTATTCCCTCTTTCTCCATAAATAAGCAATTGCGTTTGATTGAGTTGCTCAGATATTTTTGGTCGTAGAATGGTCTTCTGATCTTTAGCATCAAAAAGCTGTGACTTACTAAATTCTCCATTCTTTTCGATGGATACGAGAGTAACCATGGCCCGTCTTGTGCGATTTAATGGGAACAAGTTTCTTGAAGAGTATACCCCAATATTTCTGGTATCGTCATTATACACTATGTAAATATTACTCCTGACAATTGCCATTGCATAGGATAGATAATAGCCGCCATCATTGATAGATGTTTGTCTTTTGGGAATTACATTGCTCCAGGCAATCGAAGCATCCGGATTAATGTTAATTACAACGATTTCATTGTAGTGGTAATAGTCTGTTCTTCTTTCCGTATTATAGTTAGGATCCAATGTTCTTACAACTTCTAAATAGTATTGTTCAGCAAGCAATACGGCACCACCATCATCCCTTAATACCAGATCACGAAGTTTGAAGGATGATAGTTCTTTCCCTTTATCAGCTTTTCTAGAGCTCATGAATTTCATTAAGAGTTTCTTGTCAAAATCCTTAGTGCCTTTTGCAGTCACAAGCTTTGTGTTGGCATCGATCCTTAAGTAAAAGGTGCCAAAAATATCCAGGGAAGAACTGTTGGAATAGAACCCGGCACATACAAGGTTATTGTTTTTGTCATTTTTAAATGTGATCTCTGAAATATATTTAGGCCCAAGATCAATTTCATATTCTTTCATCAAATCGCTTTTAAAAAAATAAGCGAGAATAACGTATTTGAAAGAAGGATACCTTTTTTGCTTGTTTTCTTTTTCTTTAATGACTTTCCCAAGTTGATACACATTCCCAGCATTATCAATCTGATAATCAGTGATCATATAATTTTCTTCTTTGTAGGGAAGTTCGATCTTCTTAGCCCATATAACCTGAAGGTTTCTATTCAAAACTATGTAGGAGAATTTTTCTGGCACCCCCTTTGAAAAAGGTTCATTATGATAAACAAGGATCTTGGAACTGTCTTTGGAAATAACAAAATCGAAACTCCCGATCTTCCTGTTATTAACAGATTTGATACTGTCAACAAGCAAAGATTCTTTATCGACTTCACCTTTTCTATTTACACGATGTGCATATGCATAATTCACTCCTCTTTCTTTATCATAGAAGGAGGAAAACATAAGGAATTGATTGCCAAGATAAAAGAGCTCCTCATAGGTAAGTTCTTGACCTTTTGCATTGGGAAGCACCATTTCACTTGAAAATTCCAAACTTAATGACCGGTCATATCTCTCCAAATAGGCATAGGATTTGCCCCATCCCTTCTTTTGAAATCTAAGGGTATATAATCCGAAATTATCAGTGCCAAGGATTTTTCCAATATTGGATTTCTTAGGAATTTGTCTTGACTTGCCCCAGTAAATGGACGTTTCCTGAGCAAAACTCTGTGAAAACAATAGAGTACAGGTTAATATGATAAGTAGAAAACTCTTACTCATGGTAATTGAATAACGAGAAACTAGAACGATACAATATGTATTGTAAAAATAAATTAAATTATTCGCAATATTCAAGTTTAGTATACACCAAATACCTTGCCATAAAATACTCATTGATCATATCAAAGCAATTTCCTGCAGCTCCTACATACTCAGGAGGACAAATACCCTTTTGAGTAAAATGGCCATCCAAGATCAAATTGGCTATGGCTGTGCAAGTGTACCCTGTTGTTCTTGCCATTGAAGAAGTTTTGGTTTGAGTGTCAAATTTGTCAAAGAGATCATAAATATATTTTTTTGTCTTTCCATCCTCAATCCCATTGATGGTCACTCTCATTACTGTAAATTCTTCTTCCTCTTCTTTCAATTTCCACATTGGGAAAAGTAACTTGGTGGTAAGATCTATCGGGCGTATCTTCTTCTCATCAATGAGTATTGGATCTTTTTCGAAAAATCCAGTTTCCCGCAAGACTCGAATATATTCTATATGTCCCGGATATCGCAGGGTCTTCTCAATCATATTGGGGATATCCATGGTCTTTATTAATGTCCTCAGTCCATCTGTATTGAATGATTCAAGCACACCAATTTTATCAAATGCAACTTCTTCAGGATCGGATAGTGCTTCTACTACAATTTCCTTACTATCCCTGACGATCCTGGCCGGCCGAGTATATTCTTCCAGCACATCAATGGGCGAGAAGGGGGCCTTATAATTATAGGGCCATTCCTTATTAACCGGTAGCCCACCTACCAAACACTCAAATGAGGATACCTCCATTTTTGTATTGTGATACCCCAGGATAATATTGTCCATGCCCGGTGCTACACCAGCGTCAATAACAATGGTAACATTTTTTTCTTTTGCCAGGCGGTCTAATTCAAAAGGATCTTCTCCAAAAAAAGAGATATCCACCATATCTTTCCCTGCTTCGATCACCGCTTTGACGGTTTCAAAGCCCATGAATCCAGGGACTGCTCCAATTACCAGGTCATGATCCTTCACTATTTCCAATAGCTCATCATGATTGGAGAGGTCAGCTTTTATCGTTTCCAGAGGAAGATCACCATTCAATTTCTCTAGGGCACTATCGCTAATGTCTGCCGAAGTCACTTTATACTTTTTACAGAGATCAATGGCCATAGCCTTGCCTACCATCCCTGCTCCTAATACGATTATTTTCTTCATCAACTCATTATTTTAATATGAATTTATTTTCATTAATTACCATCTCAGTTTGATCAAAACTATATAATTGCCGTATATTTATTGCAAACCAATCAAAGATAGTAAATGGATTTTTTACCTGAGGAGATCAGCAAATATGCTGAAAAGTATTCAATGGCTGAGCCCACATTATTAAAGACATTATCGAGGGAAACCTACTTGAAAAAGCAGCTCCCTCAAATGCTTGCCGGTAACCTTCAAGGGCAATTCATTAGCATGATCAGCAAGATGATCCAACCCAAAATAATATTGGAAATTGGCACATTTACCGGTTACTCAGCCATTTGTTTGGCAAGGGGCTTACAAAAGGGTGGGATTCTACACACCATTGAAATTGATAAGGAGTTGGAGGAAATGGCAACAGGTTTTTTTAGAAAAGCTAAATTGGCTAATTCGATAAAGCTCCACATTGGTGAAGCCATTGACATTATTCCAACCATCAAAGGGAGGATCGATCTGGCCTATATTGATGCGGATAAGCCCAATTATTCCAACTACTTTGAACTTATTTTACCAAAGATGAGGAAAGGAGGTTTCATCATAGCAGATAATGTACTTTGGAGTGGGAAGGTATTGGAAAACAGAAAAGATAAAGAGACTAGAGGCATCAAGGCGTTTAATAATAAAATTGTAAAGGATGACAGAGTTGAGAACACTCTTTTACCGATAAGAGATGGATTGATGATCATGAGGAAAAAATAATGACGTAACTTTACTGTTCAATGGTCTCATTGATGAAAAAAATCATATCTCTATTATTTATTACCCTTTTGTTTTATGCTTGTTCGTCAACGAGAATGCCCACACCCACTACTGGAAGCCCAGACGTTGAGGCATATATCCAAAAATATAAGCACATTGCGATTCGGGAAATGAAGAGAACGGGAATCCCTGCTTCTATTACTCTTGCTCAAGGGATATTGGAATCTAAATATGGAAATAGCAGATTAGCCAGGGAGGCAAATAATCATTTTGGGATCAAGTGCCATGCTGGTTGGTCAGGCAGAAAGATCTATGAGGATGATGATGAACAGCAAGAGTGTTTCAGAGTGTATGACAATGCCGATGAATCCTTCATTGATCATTCAAAGTTTCTCAAGAATCCAAGGTATATGTTTTTGTATAAGTTGAAATCTACGAATTATAAAGGGTGGGCAGAGGGCTTGAAAAAGGCAGATTATGCCACCAATCCTAAATATCCTCAATTACTGATCAGCTTAATTGAAAAATATAAGTTGTATCAATATGACGAAAAGTCTTATACACATCAAACTCCAGCACTAAAAGAGGTCTTTGAGTTCAATAGGATAAAAACCATAATTGTCGAGAAAGGTATGACTCCACAAAAGATATCCCAAAAGTATGGAATTACCTTAAAGCGATTATATAAGTATAATGACCTTAAGCAAGGTGATAAAATTAAGGCCGGGGACAAGATCTATCTCCAACCAAAAAGGATTAAAGGGAATACTAAATTTCATACAGTAAAGTTAGGGGAGACCATGCATTCTATATCTCAGGAACATGGTATCAAACTACCGAAGCTTCTTGAGCGTAATGATATGATCGAAGATACAGAGCCCGACATTGGAGCAAAATTATTTTTACGTACAAATGCAAAGGAACCACCTCGCGTAAAAGGGATGACTGGCCATAAGAAAGTAAAATACTATACCATCAAGAAGGGAGATACACTTTATTCTATTGCTCAGAAGTTTGATCTGCACGTGGATGAATTGAAGAAGTTGAATAAAATGAAGTCGGATGATATCAAGCCCGGATCAAAAATAATCGTTGGATATTGATCAAATAATTTTTTAGTCTATGTCACAAAAAATACAAATCCTTGACAAGCATTTTGAGCCACTGATCAGTTCTGATGTCATTCTAGAAAGGGTCTCTCAATTAGCTGAAGTGCTAAATCAAAATTATCATAACAAGAATCCTGTATTCCTACCTATCCTGAATGGGTCCTTTATCTTTGCAGCAGATCTTTTGAAGCACTTCCTTTCACCTTGCGAAGTGTCATTTGTGAAAATGTCATCTTATCAAGGTAGCAAAGGCAATGATAATGTAACCACACTTTTAGGCCTGGACAAAGATCTGAAGGATCGATCGATCATAATTGTAGATGGCATCATCGAGACGGGAAATACTATTGTTACCCTGATGGATACATTGAATAAAATGAATCCAAAAATGGTTGAAATAATATCATGTTTTGTAAAACCTGAAACTACAAAAAGGACCTTTAAGATCGATTACAAGGGATTTGAAATAGGCAATGATTTTGTAGTTGGATATGGGCTGGATTATGGTGGGATAGGTAGAAATCTGAAGGATATTTACAAAATATGTGAAAAGTAGAATTAACAGACCACATCCTCTAACATTAATACCTCTCAGGTGTAAAGAATGACGCAAGATATTCTTATTTTTGCACACGTAAAGGAGAGGTTGGCCAGATAGGGAATTGATGGAATTCAATTATTAATTATTTATTATAAAAAGGATGCTAAATATTGTCTTTTATGGACCGCCGGGAAGTGGAAAGGGCACCCAGGCCAAACATATCGTTGATGAATTCCATTTACTTCATGTATCTACAGGCGAGTTATTGAGAGATGAGATTGCAAGGGAATCGATACTTGGTTTAGAAGCAAAGGACTGCATGAATCAGGGGAAA
>CAZNGA010000099.1:0-8564 GCA_964572485.1 uncultured Chitinophagales bacterium | reverse complement strand
ATTAGTTAGAAAGAAGTGCACTAAGTCCTGACCACATCATGTGCGCTGAAAATCTCTTGATAAGCCAAACAATCTAATGCTGGCACTGTCGCCATGCTTATACTTGACTGTACAGAAACCAATAGGTTTATCATTTTGAAATAAGCAAAAACACTCATCATCAAATTGACCATTCACTGCTTTGCTCAACCAATTGGAGTAAAATTCATTGATCTTATCCCTATCAAAATGCTCATCAAAAAAGTATCTGCTATCCAAATACAGATCGCTGCTCTGCTTTTCCAATTCAGCGATATGCCGCTCTTCTGCAAGTCCAAAGGTGACTCCCTCCGGAAGGTCCACTTGATATGATTCCGAGATCCTTTTTTCAAATTTTAACCTAATATCTACGAAGTTGTATCCATACTTTTCTGCCAATAGCACACTGCGTCTATCATGGCAATTAGATAAATATTCAATAAGACGGATCTTATTATTTTTGATAAATTGTTCAGATCTATGAATTATACTCTCTGTAAGCTCTCTGCAACTTAAGAAAGCCACAGGGTAACCAAAAAAGTCTGAATCCCACTCCAACTTGACGATCAGATTGGCTACTTCGTTGAAGGCAAAATCCTTGTTTTTGGTAATCGAATAATCTGGGCCTGTAAAATATTTAGCTACATCATGATCAGATTGGCAATCAATTACTATATCAGCTAATCCATCGTACTTCTCATTGTTATCAAATGTAAGAGTCACGATCTTCATCCCTTTGAATGTATAATACCACTCCTTAGGGAGGCCATTTGAGATAATAACTGCCACCCTATTCTCTTTCAAATAGTCCACTGAAAGCTCTTGAAGATCTATTTGAAGGGAATCATTATCCTTTAGCTTCAATGCCCCTTCAAATTCCTCTATATAGCCATTTTGCCCACTATTGATAAATAGTTTCTTCATGATCCAACAGTATGTCTTCTAAATACAACAATATCCTTCTCTGCATCTCTCACCCCGAGAACACCATTTCCAAATATTCGTTCGATCCTTCTGATCTCTTCAACCATTTTTTTGGTTTGCTCTTCGGTTATGGAAACAGGTCCGTCAATACAATCCATTTGATCATCTATTTTGTAGTGTTTTTCGATGATCTGTGCTCCCGCAGCTACGGCATACAGCGGAACAACAATATCATTGGTATGGTCTGATTGCCCAAGAATGCAATCAAAATGCTCTTGTAACTTGTAAAAAGCAGCCAGATTCGCTTCCTCCTCCTTTGTAGGGTAAGCAGAAATGCAATGTAAAATTGCCAGCTTATCGGTACCCTTTGATAGTATATCATATGCCTCTTTAATCTCCTCCATGTTAGACATTCCAACCGACATTATGATAGGCTTACCGGTCTGGCTTACCTTGTGAAGCAGCTCATGGTTTACAGTGTCAAATGAGGCAACCTTATATAAAGCACAATCTATCTTTTCAAGGTGGTCGACGCTTTCATTATCAAATGGTGTTGAAAAAAAGTCCAACTGGCAGGAAGTAGCATGATCCTTTAACTCCTGAAAACCATCAAAAGATAATTCACACTTTTTCAAAATATCAAATACAGCGGTATTTCCTTCAGGTGCCCGCTTCTCAGTCAGGTAGGTTTGGAACTTAACTGCATCCACACCAGTTCGTGCTGCAGAGTCAATCAGCTCTTTGGCTACACCAATATCACCCCCGTGGTTAATACCGATCTCCGCAATAACATACGTTCTATTATCAGTATTGAATCCAAATTTCTTCAAAGATTTAATAGTACTCATTGCTTACAATTTAATATTATTAATTGCTAAACATTATCCTTTCGCATCCTACCAGGATGTCATGCCACCATCAACAACGATATTCTGTCCTGTTGTATAGCTGGCTGCACTACTTGCCAAATATAAGATCGCCCCTACCATTTCGGTAACCTCAGCCATTCGTTTCATTGGACAGCGAAATGCATAATTCTCAATAAAATCATCTCCCTGTGGTGCTTTCGGATTATATATCCCTCCCGGTGAAACTGTATTTACTTTAATTTTCCTGTCGGCCAAGCTAACGGCAAAATATCTTGACATTTGCATGATCCCTGCTTTGGAGGCACCATACACCTCCGAATTAATTCTATCACAATCAGTGTAGTTTCTAAAATCAGGGCTTACCACGCCAAAAACCGAACCAATATTCACGATGGAACCTTCTTCAAATTTATGGTGATCAAATAAATTTACATAGGTTTGAATACAGAAAAAGGTGCCCTTAATATTTACATCCATTACCCAGTCAAAGTTCTCTTCAGAACGTTGGGCAAATGGCTCAAAAGTATTCACACCGGCATTATTGATCAAAACATCAAATCTCCCATACTCATCCACAATCTGGCCAAATACCGATTCCACCTCTTTCTTATCAGAAATATCTAATTTAAAGTAGGTAACACCTTCAATTTTATCAGTTACCTTAACATCCAATCCGATCACTTTTGCACCGGCTTCTGCAAATGCTTTACAAGTTGCAGTCCCCAGTTGCCCTGTAGCTCCAGTTATAGCAACTACTTTATCTTTTAAATCAAATAAGCTATCTAGATATCCCATTTACCATATTTTTTAGCTGCTTAAGCAATGAAACCAAGTTGTTGGTGTCTTTATAATATTCCATTGTGATATATTTGATCTGTCGATTATTTTCCAATATTTCTTTCACTAAAAGGAGATCAGTTGCTTCAGGAATAAGGTGGGCATCATAGGCCATATTCTCATCGTTGATACCATGCTTAGCAATGTGTAACTGAATGGCCCTGTCAAGGGGTAATCCATCCATATATGTTTCAAAATCCATTTTTCTATTGTGTGCGCTCACTTTTGCATGAGCCATGTCAAACAAAAACCAAATATCGTTCTTATTCACGACTTCTGAAATAAAATCAGGATCTGTGATCAATTGATATGCGTCAGTTGGATAGTAATTATTATTCTCAATTGCTATTCGCCGATCATTTCCCAGTTTTTCCTTTAGAACTTTGATGTTATTTGCTGCGTTATTCAACATCTCATCCCTTGAATATTGCTTTCCATTGGGCTGAAACATATTATCCTTCAAAATTGGGTCATCACAGGAAGAAGCAGCATGGAATGAGAAAAGAGTTAGTTCCTTTTTATTGGCAATGACCTTATCAATGTATTGCCAATCTTCATCAAAAAATTCGTGTATCAATTGCTTTTCGCAATGAAACAATTCCTGCCCGGGATAAGAAACGTCAAAGCTATGATCACGGCACTCCAGGACATCAGAATGTGCAATAATTTGTTGGGCATCGGCTTCATCTGCAAAGAGATGTGAAACAGGTGTGGCAATTTTAATCATAAAACGATGAAATGTTATGACAAACATAGTCAACTTCTTCCATTGAAAGGTCATAATACATAGGAAGTCGTAGCAATCGCTCACTTTCAGAAGTCGTATATTCATCATCACCGCAAAAATCCCCTAATCTCTTTCCGGCATCAGCAATATGGAGCGGGATATAATGAAAAACAGAGCATATGTTCTTTTCTTTAAGATGGCCTATCAATTTTTGACGTTCGTCAATATCTTTTACTCTGATGTAAAATAAATGACCGTTATGTGCACATGATTCCACCACCTCAGGGAGTTCAATTTTCTTTGATTCAGCCAATGGCTGAAGCATTTGATAATATCTATTCCAGAGTTGCACCCTTTTGTTGGTGACATCAGCAGTATTCTCAAGTTGGGCATAAAGGAAAGCTGCTGTGATCTCATTGGGCAAATAGCTGGATCCAATATCCTTCCATGTATATTTATCTATTTGTCCTCTTAAAAAAGCACTTCTGTTGGTGCCTTTCTCTCTGATAATTTCAGCCCTTTCAATAAACTTCTCATCATTGATCAATAGAGCTCCCCCCTCTCCACACTGAATATTTTTTGTATCATGAAAGCTGTAACATCCCATATGGCCAATAGTGCCTAAGGGCATATTTTTGTATGTCGCCCCTATAGATTGAGCTGCATCCTCTACTACAAAAAGGTCATGCTCATTAGCGATTTGCATGATCGTATCCATCTCGCAGGCCACTCCCGCATAATGCACTGGAACGATCGCTTTTGTCTTAGCAGTAATCGCTGCTTCAATTTTTAGCTCATCAATATTTAATGTCCCGACCTTTATATCCACAAAAATGATCTTCGCTCCTCTCAAAGCGAAGGGGTTTGCTGTAGATACGAAAGTAAAACTAGGCATGATGATTTCATCGCCGGGTTGGATTTCCAGCAGTAATGCTGCCATCTCTAAGGCATGGGTACAAGAAGTTGTCAATAACGCCTTCTTAGTGCCAGAATTTTTCACCAACCATTCATGGCATCTTACAGTAAAAGGGCCGTCGCCACAAAATTTCTTTTGATCAACTACTTCAGCAACATATTTCGTCTCTTTGCCGATCACTAAGGGGATGTTAAATGGGATATTATCTGCCGGCTGATCTTTCTGATACAAATTTACTGTTTCGGTTTGAGGAACTTCCTTACCTGAATGCTCGCTTTTATCTATTCCTGATACCATTTCGCCTAATTAATACTACTTTAGGTTGTAAAAAAGAAATCCATACACATCAATTTGAGACCAAAAAATACGGATTAAGCAGGTTTTCCTTATTATAAATAAGAGCTGTTCTCTCCGGATAAGTTACTATTTGTGACGCTGCCAATATTGCTATCGCATGCCCCGCAGCAGTATCCCATTCCATAGTAGGCCCAAACCTCGGATAAACATCAGCAGCCCCTTCTGCAACCATACATATTTTAAGAGAACTCCCTTTTGATAATATATCCACTTCACCATGCTCTTCCTGTAATTCCTCAATATATCCCTTCGTCTCCTCTGACATATGAGATCGGCTTGCAACCACAGTGAATTTCTTACCACTATTTAAGATGGGTAATTTCTCAGAAAGGTTGCACAGCTTTACCAGCGCATCTTTTCCTTTCTCTGTAGATGGTATATCAGTTGATTTTACATTAGTAAGCTTATAGGAACCAACTCCTGCTGCTGCAAAATATAATATCTCCTGCACCGGAACATATATAACGCCAAGAATTGGTGTATGCTTATAGACTAGGGCAATATTAACGGTAAACTCTCCATTTCTTTTAACAAACTCTTTAGTACCATCAAGGGGGTCGATGATCCAAAAATAATCCCACATCTTTCGTTCTTCAAATTGGATGGCTCTTCCCTCTTCGCTCAATTGAGGAATCGTGTCACTCCTATTTGGAATGTGCAATGGTTTGAGATGCTCAAAGATCACTTCATGAGAGCGCTTATCTGCAAGAGTAAGAGGGGAATTATCGTCTTTATGCTCCACTTCAAAATCTGAATCATACACATCTAATATGGCATCTCCTGCTTGAATAGATGCAACAATTGCTGACATTAAAAGCTCTGAAAGATCTATTTCCTCCCTACTTTTATCTAGATTATCCATAAAAAGTCTACTCTAAATTTCGAATCTCTCTTATTCGCTAGCCACTAATTTTGTAGCCCACTTAATAAGAATATCGGCAACTTCCGGTCTTGAAAATTCCTTTGGAGGTCTTTGTCCCTCATTAAGCATTTCCCTTACTTTAGTACCACTTAGGAACACATGATCTTCGTTACCATGAGGGCATGTTTTACCTGAGGCCATATTCCCACATGGGTTGCAATAGAAAGAATGCTCGAACTTCATAGGAACGATCTCCAATCTGTCAGAAACACTATCCACTAATTCCTGAGCTTCGTAGGTTCCATAATAGCTACCAACCCCTGCATGGTCTCTTCCAATAATAATATGGGTACAACCATAGTTCTTGCGAATGATCATATGATGTACGGCTTCTCTTGGGCCGGCATACCTCATTGCAGCAGGCAATACGCTCATCATCGTTTTTTCACTATTAAAATACTTATCAATTAAGGTCTCATAACAACTCATTCTAACATCAGCAGGAATGTCTCCTTCTTTGGTCTCTCCAACCAAAGGATGTATCAATAATCCATCTACGGACTCCAATGCACATTTTAACAAATATTCATGTGCTCTATGAATTGGATTTCTGGTTTGAAAGGCCACGATCGTCTTCCATCCATTCTTTTCAAATTCTGCTCTGGTATCTACTGGGTCCAGAAAATACTTTTGCTCAATATTCTCTCTAATTGGTCGATTTGCTAATTCAATATCTCCTGACAACAATACGCTTCCGCTCTCCTTGATGACCTTAACACCAGGGTGCTCAAGTTCTGTAGTCTTGTATATTGCCTGGCAATAGTGATCCACATCGATATTGAATTTTTCATCCACTTGCATAATAGCTATCAAGCGATCCTGCATATCATACAATGCCACGCTATCTCCTGTGTTAATATTTGTGGCATCTGCTTCTTGAACAGGGAGTACTATTGGGATGGCCCATACAGTACCATTAGGCAGTTCCATTTTCTCAATGATGGTTGTAACCGTTTCTTTATTCATAAAGCCGGTAATAGGGCTAAATCCGCCATTAGCGATCATCTCACAATCAGATACAAATCTATTTCCTATTTGTAGCTTTTGAAGATCCCCTGCAGATTGTTCAAGTTCAGACCTTCGGTCATCACTTGGTATTTTATTGACTAATTGTCCTCCGTGTGGTGCAATCATTTTATATAATTTTATGTTGTTGAAATTGAATATTTGCAAAGTGCTTCAAAATAATTCAGGATGATCACTAATAGAGTGATTCTTTACCATTTAGCTCCTTTTTTATATTGAATGCACCTTAAATTGAGGTGCAAAGTTACGCCATTTTTGTTGATTATTTTGTTGTAACCCACATTATTTCACCTATTCAAAATCAGCTAATAGTGTGTATAAATGATAAAATTCGTTGAATTAGAAAAAGAAAGGATATCCTGCTCTTATAAAGGCTCAGTATTTTGCTCATCCTCCTTAAGGGAACCAGCAAGCGCTTTGGTTAAAAGCAATATTACACAAATGAATCCGCCGCCAAATAGCCCCCCTAAAATGATCCCAAACATAGTTGATCTTCTGCTCTTCTTGAGGGGTAAAGTGGGGTTATCAATTATTTGTACAATTGGGGTTTTGTGCAGAAGGTTAAATTTTGAAAGTGCCAGATTTTTTTGAGATTCAATATAAAGCGCTTTCAATAGTTCCAGGTCGGTCAGGAATTTGACTTTTTCCAGGTGACCCTGCGCTTTGATCATATGATGGCTCTCATCTTCCCATTTAGCATATTCCAATTCAGTGATCTTCAACAGTGCTTCTATTGAATCCACCTCTGACTGAATGATCCTAACTGTATTTTTTTCCTTCTCAATAATATTGTTAACATAAAAATCACTCACTCCTTCAACAAGGTTCTCGCTAAAATACTTTGAAAATAACTCTGATTCCGATTTGATAGTAATAGAAATTATACCGCTCTTTAAACTTTCAACCTCCAAGAATTCTCCTACAACAAATGAGCATAACAAACTAAGCACTTTATTCTCATTGTTATCAAATTGAGTGACATCATCATTTGAAAATTTGAAGTTCATTAATTCTTCATCATCCTGCCACTCCTCCTGAAGCTCCATAAAATCAATTTGATGATTGGCCAACAGGTCATCTTTTTCACCAATAACCCCCCGTTTTAGGAGTGCCCCTCCAATAATTGATCTGGATTTAACAAGATCAATGAACTTACCTTCGTTCAGTGATGGTAAATTGAAGAATCCCATATCGGAGACTAACTGTAGATAGGGTAATCCCATTCCGCCTGATCGCCCTGATTCAAGCATAAGGGTAACATTGGCTTCATACTCAGGTT
This sequence comes from uncultured Chitinophagales bacterium, assembly GCA_964572485.1. Classification (GTDB taxonomy): domain Bacteria; phylum Bacteroidota; class Bacteroidia; order Chitinophagales; family CAZNGA01; genus CAZNGA01. Next base: position 689 of record CAZNGA010000099.1, on the reverse strand, counting down.
TCTTTACTCCGAAATAGATACCACCAATAATGGCAAATAACAAAGTTACCACCAATACAACACGCCATTTAGCAAAAATAAAAAGGACACCCTTCTTTACTTTGTAAATGATCTGGAGCAATGAAATTTCATGATTTTCCACCATTCTAACAACCTATATCTTTTACTCTTTAAATGATATTGACCCATAAATATACATTATCTAATAATAAATGGTATCAACTATTAAAGCCCAAAACGACTAGAGAATCGATTTATTATGTATTCCTATAATAATTAAATGGTCATGATCCGAACAAGTGAAACCGAACATAGCTCAAATCAATTATATTACAACATCACAGAATAGATACATATATAAGAATGTAAAGAAATTCTAAGTGGGTATAAGGATCTTTCTATTGAAAATATCCGTTGTCCTTAAGGTATGCCCAAATCTTATCTACGCTCTCCTCAATTGTCAAATTATCAGTTTCTACTACCAATTCAGGATTTTCAGGTTCCTCATATGGATCGTCGATGCCTGTAAAATTCTTGATAATACCTTTTCTGGCTTTAATGTAAAGGCCTTTGGGGTCTCTTTCTTCACAGACTTCCAATGAACATTTTACAAAAACTTCAACAAATTCACCTTCCTGCATAATATCTCTGACCATTTTACGGTCTTTTAAATAGGGAGAGATGAAAGC
>CAZNGA010000098.1:0-8587 GCA_964572485.1 uncultured Chitinophagales bacterium | reverse complement strand
TTGTAACTACTCAGCAGGTAGAATTTAATTTAACAAATTGATTTTAAATGATTTATGAAACATGTACAAATTTTAGCACAAATAAATGTTAAAAAGTTAATTTATTGAAAATCAAACAATTAGGCTTTTTCTCTTTATGCGAAATAATTTTAATTTATTTATATTCTCTTGTAAATCAATTATAAAACCTGCTGAGTAGTTACTTTTATTCTTATATTTAGATTAAATTGTAAATGCTATAAAACAAAAATATGCAGCATATCAAAAAACACATCAAAAAGATATTAGTGGTAATTATTTACTTTGCATCTTGCTTTTCTGTAAATGCTCAAATCATGTTCCAAAGGACATATATTGGGCCTGATACAGATTGGGGTAATTCTATAATCCAAATGGCCGATAGTGGATATATTATTGCAGGAGCAACTATTAATTTCGGGGCCGGCTGGGGTAATATTTCTTTATTGAGATTAGACGCTTATGGAGATACCCTTTGGACAAAAACTTACGGGGGCACTGGAGTTGTTCTAGGATCACCAACAATTATTCAAACTACAGCAGGAGATTTTGTAATTGCCGCAACTACAGATACTTTTGGCGCCGGTGATGAGGATATATATGTGATTAAAACTAATCCAAACGGAGATACATTATGGACAAAAACTTATGGCGGGGTACTGAAAGACGAATGCAGGTCAATTATTGAAACCTCAGATAACGGTTATTTAATTACCGGGAGCACCCAGAGCTATGGAAATGTAGGATTTAATTATTACGACGTTTACATTATTAGAACAGATGAAAATGGTGACACCTTATGGACAAAAACTATTGGTGGATCAATGGATGACAAAGGTGTATCGGCAATTCAAACTGCTGATGGGAAATTTGCTGTTTGCGGAAATTCTACAAGTTTTGGTATTGGTTCAAGTGATATTTATTTAAATATCCTGGATAGTAATGGAGTTCTTTTGCTCACAAAAATTTTTGGTAACCTCGGTCATGAATACACCGGTAGTATCATATTAACTGATAGTGGGTTCGCAATCGGTGGGATGTCATCGAGTTTTGGAGGGTATATCAAAGGATTATATATTATTCAAACAGATTTTAACTGGGATACTATTTGGACCATGAGATATATCAGAGCGGGATTTGACAATGGCTTTTATATACAACAATGTACCGATGGAGGTTTTGTTATGACCGGTAACACGAAAAGTTCTTCGACGAGTGACTGGGATGTTGTTTTTATTAAAACGGATAGAAACGGAGATTTACAATTTGTAAAAACATATGGGGGGAATAGCACAGATGATGGATTATCCGTGCTACAGACTTTTGATGGCGGTTTTATTATTATAGGAAACTCACAAAGTTTTGGCGCTGTCTCCCAAAATATTTTCTTAATAAAAACAGATGATAAAGGTAATGTCTATTGCAATGAGGGGACCTATAATCCTAGTGTAAGCAGAACACCCACTGTTATAGGAACCGGTGGAACTGTTAGTGCAGGAGGAATAGTGAATTCAACTTCAACTGTTACAGGAAGCACAAATTTTGTTGAAAATGTGCTTTGTGATACATGTACCGGCCCGGTTGCAGGGTTCTACTATATTGACTCATTACTTAGTTTTAGTTTTATTGATTCTTCTCAAGGTGTATCAAGTCGGTTGTGGGATTTTGGAGATGGGAACACGTCGAATTTAGCTAACCCGTTACATACTTTTAGCAATGAGGGTACTTATACGGTATGCCTCACTGTCATAAATGATTGTGGAACAGATTCTGTTTGTAGAAATATAAATACTTTGGTCCCTGTTAGAGAAGCCTTATCAGGTTTAGCTAATATCCGGATCCGGCCCAACCCATATTTATACCAAACGAAAATAATATACAGTCTATCTTCCGGTAAATCAGTAGTTATAGATGCTTATAACCTAATGGGAGAAAAAATTGAAACATTGGTAAATAAAACACAACTAATAGGTAATTACACTTATAACTTCAGCGCAGCAAAGTTGGGATATCCTCCGGGAATTTATATCATCAAATTAATATTTGATGATACTATGGAAAGCCGGATGGTAATAGAGTTGAATTAGTAAGTCTTAATCGATATGGACGCTCGTCTATGAGAGGGAAAGAAAGTACTATTTCCCTTTTCCTCTAAGAATGGTGAGAATGGTGTACACCAGAATCTTAAAATCGATTCCCAGTGATATATTCTCTATGTAGAGAAGATCATATTTCATCCTTTCGATCATCTCCTCTATATTCTCAGCGTATCCAAATTGGACCATTCCCAAAGAGGTAATTCCCGGTTTCACTTTGTGAAGATGCTTATAATGAGGGGCTTCCTTAACTATAAGATCAATATAATATTGACGCTCAGGGCGAGGGCCAACTAATGACATATCCCCGATCAGCACATTATAGAACTGGGGCAATTCGTCTAGGCGCCATTTTCTCATCACCCTGCCCCACATAGTTATTCGTTTGTCCAACTTATGAGATAAGGAAGGGCCGTGCTCCTCAGCATTTAAGAACATTGACCTGAACTTAAACATTGAAAATGGTTTACCATTTATGCCGATTCTCTTTTGCCTGAAGATGATTCCCCCGGGAGAGGAAAACTTGACCATAATGCCTGTAAAAAGGTATAATGGGAAAAGAAGGATCAATACGAAAATAGAAATGAATACATCTAAAGCCCTTTTCAGGAATTTTACCCATGCTGGAACAAGATCGGGATAGATCTCTATCAAAGCAGTTCCCAAAACATGATTCATTTTCACAGAACCCGCAAGAATATCATACATGTCGGGGATGATCTTAATAGCTACCTTCTTTTGAGCCAGAGAGTTAATGATCTGATTTAATCTATGGTGTTCAGAGGAATCTACCGCAATGATCACATCATCCACCTGATGTTTCAAAATGATCGATCCGATGTCTTCAAGCTTTCCCAACTTATCTACATATTGATCTAACTCATTACTGCTATTCCCATTGGTGTCAATAAATCCTATAAAACGATATCCCAGAGTTTTTGTCCGTGCTGATATTTCATGAAAAATCCCAACCGCCATTTTATTGCCACCTACGATCAGCGTATTGTACCCTACCCTTCCCTTCCGAAGAAGATGCTTCGTAAAACCAAGGATAATGAATCTTCCTAAAAAGGTGATCCCAAAGTGTACCCAAATAAGAAAGGCAAATGACTTATAATAATTGGTATAATCCACGACCACATCATCTAAAATTAGAATAAAGAAGATGATCACAACGCCAATTACACTTATGATCAATGTTCTATAGAACTCCGTAAATCGGGATTTTCGATATATATCACCATAGGTGCCAAACAGAAAGTACAATGCAAGCCAAAAAAGAGGTATGATGAGGATACCATATAGATAATTCATATCCAGGTAAGGGAAGAAATCGAACTGGAATTCAATGTGCTCAATACGGAACTTTCTATATAAGAAGAAGCATGACCACGCAATTATAGCAGCCAAATAATCTGCAAAGATGTAATAGGCAAGTGCAACTCTTCTATTTTTTCTCATTGCCATGGTTAATAGATCAGTTTCACATTATCTAAATAAATAAAAGTGGTATCTGCACTATTGAATTTCTCTGCTCTAATAAGTACTTGAAATTCGCAAGGTCCATAGGTCCCATTATAAGTACTCACCTGATCAGTAATATTCAAATATATCTTATTCCAATAACTTTTTGTATTCACTCTATGAGAGAATAATTGAAAAGGTAAGGAAGCAGGAGGGGTTACCTTAAGGCCAAAAAAGAACTCCTGACTGCACTTGTAATTCAATTCAATATATACCGGCATGCTGCCACCGGGCAATGAATATTTGTCACTTGTGATCCCTTCATAAACAGAATTGACGTCATCTAATTTAACCACTGCTGATCTGCTACCCTCAAATACTAAAGAGCTATCTTTAGTATTGGTCATTACAGCGGTTCCACTATTATTGACGAACATAACCCCTAACTCAAAATCTTCAATTATTTCGAAAGTCAAATCCCCCCTATAAGTGAATACAGGTGTGACTTTCACGTTTTTCTGGCCGGCAAACGCCATGGTTGTATTGTATGATGAATAAAAGGGGTAGTTTTCTCTGGTGGTGGAATTGCCATTATCCATAATACCCGCTAATATGGTCAAATTCTTATTACCGGAGGCTAAGACGGGAACTGTTGCCGGTATTTCGAACATTCCGATCAGGTCCCCATTCACATAGACCCAGGCATCAGTGATCTTGTGAGAAGAAGTCCCCTCTGTTAACAGGTCAGTTGAGAAATTTACAGAATCTATCTCAATGTACATTGGGATATCCTCTGCAGGGTTAATGATCTCACATGACAACAGATGGGTCATGACAAAAACCAGAGACAATATTTTAGTGATCGTATTCATTAATTGTACACCTATTCAATGATGTCAATTCTATTGAAGAATTGTTTTGCAATAATCTCATAATAGAAACTATAGTGGTTTTTTGATCAAATTATTTATAAAATGGGGGGCTAAGCGCTTTACTGCTCAGATAAGGACATTTTTCCAATCTTCTCTAATATTTGATGTGCAATGTGCAGCGCATTATATCCATCCAAAACAGGCACTTTTACTTCAGTGTCATTTTCAATTGCATCTTTAAAAAGTTCCAATTCCATTTTAAGTGCATTTACTTCTTCGATCTCAGAAGAAAAAATATTTATGAATTTCTTCCCGTTTTCACCTGTGTCCAACTCAAACGACATAGGGCTTCTATCATCTTTTTCGTTTGATAAATTAATAATTTCGGTTTTCTTATCGAGAAAATCAATACTTATGTAGGAATCCTTCTGAAACAACCTGGTCTTTCTCATATTCTTTACAGAAATTCTGCTGGAGGTAAGATTCGCTACACATCCATTGTCAAACTCAATTCTAGCATTCGCAATGTCAGGCGTTTTGCTGATCACAGCAACACCACTGGCATTGATCGATTTCACATTTGAACGTACTAAACTTAATACAATGTCTATATCATGGATCATAAGATCAAGAACTACTGCAACATCTGTCCCTCTGGGGTTGAAGCGGGCAAGTCTATGAGCTTCAATGAACATAGGCGTGATCTCTTTGCCATCGAGTGCAAGAAATGCAGGATTGAATCGCTCAATATGGCCAACCTGAGCCTTAATATTCGCCTCCTCCACAAGATCCAACAAGTGCTTTGCTTCATCTAGTGTAGTAGTTATTGGCTTCTCTATGAATAAGTGCTTTCCCTTTTTGATCGCATTAACAGCACATTCATAATGAGACAGTGTGGGTGTAACAATATCCACAGCATCTACCAGGTCAGTAAGCACGTCGATATCACTATATCTTTTCAACCCATGATCAGCAACTGCCTGATTCGCATGTTCGTCATCAGGGTCATAAAATCCAACCAGATCTAAACCATCAATTTCCTTGATAAGTTTAATGTGGAGTTTCCCTAAATGCCCAGCACCTAAAACACCAACTTTTACCATGTCAAATTTTTTGTGAAGGTACTATTTTTTTCTTTGGTATCAGATATTTGAAGACATCTGTTTTGTCTTCTTGATGTAAAAATTTGTACTTTTGCCGACTGTGGAAGAAAAGAAAAAAGTAGCATTTTACACCTTGGGGTGCAAGTTAAATTATTCTGAATCTTCAAGTATTTCAAGACAATTCATTGAACAGGGCTATTCCATTGTTGATTTTGATAAAGGAGCAGATCTGTTTGTGATCAACACTTGCTCCGTTACTGATAATGCAGACAAAAAATGTAGAAGGATCATCCACCGTGCCCTTAAAAATACGCCTTCAGCCAAGATCATTGTTATCGGGTGTTATGCACAACTAAAACCGGCTGAGATCTCCACTATACCTGGCGTTTGCCTCATTCTAGGCACGCGGGAGAAGTTCAATATCATTGATCATTTGAAGGAGATCGGCAATCAACCGGATCCCCTGACATATTGCTCTGAGATTGAGGAAACAGATAGCTTTAACAGCGCCTATTCATTTGGGCAAAGAACCCGCACATTTCTGAAGGTACAAGACGGATGTGATTATTCATGTTCATTTTGCACCATCCCAATGGCAAGAGGTAAAAGCAGAAGTGATACCATTGAGAACATATTGAATTCCGCAAAGAAAATTGCTAAAATGGGGGCAAAGGAGGTGGTCCTTTCAGGGGTCAATATTGGTGATTTTGGTAAAGGAACAGACGGGAAAGAGGGCAATTCCACCTTATTGGAGTTGATAAAGCAATTAGATTCTTTAGATGGGATCAGCCGCTTCAGGATCTCATCGATAGAGCCCAATCTATTGAGCGATGATATCATCAAGTTCGTAGCTCAATCCGGTAAATTCATGGATCATTTCCATATCCCTCTACAATCAGGGTCGAATCGGATATTGCAGCTGATGAGAAGACGGTACAAACGAGAGCTATACCTCGAAAGAGTCAACAAGATAAAATCCCTGATGCCACACTGCTGCATTGGCGCAGATGTGATCACTGGTTTTCCGGGAGAAAGGGATGAAGATTTCCAGGAAACATATGATTTCCTCAAGGAAATTGATGTCTCTTATCTCCATGTCTTCGCCTACTCTGAAAGAAGTGATACCGATGCCTTACAAATTGAAGAAATGGTTCCTGTGGCTACAAGAAAAAAAAGGAGTAAGTTATTGCGCAATCTCTCGCTCAAAAAAAACCACTACTTTTACGAGCAACAAATCGGTAAACGATACGATGCTCTCTTCGAAGAAAAGAATGAAGATGGCTTCATGAATGGCTTTACGGAAAATTATATCAAAGTCAGGACCGTTTATGATCACAATTTGACCAATGAGATAATGGCAGTACACCTTGATTCAATTGGTACAAATGGTGAAATGGATGTTACCGTGGTTGACAAAATAGTTTCTAAATAAGGGATGATTCCCACAAGAAAAATAAATTTGCCAATCTGCTTTTTGTACTTTTACCGGACGATTTGATTAATACATTACTATGTACCCTTCACTATATTATCTGTTAAGTGACCTTTTAGGGATCAACATTCCCCCTCTGAAGATCATTCACACTTTTGGATTTATGGTTGCGCTTGCCTTTCTTGCTTCTGCATATACATTATACCTTGAGTTTAAAAGAAAGGAAGCACAGGGATTATTGCAGGGCATACCTAAAAAGATATTGGTTGGTAAGAGAGCTACCACATATGAATTGGTCAGCAACGGTTTTTTCGGATTTATTATAGGATTCAAGATCATTGGCGCTATATTCGATTTCTCTAGCTTACAAAGCAGCCCACACCATTATATCTTCTCATTGGAAGGTAGCTGGATCGGTGGATTGATCGCTGCAGTGCTAATGGCTTCTCTGAAATATTATGAAAAGGAAAAGGAAAAACTTCCCAAGCCGGAATACCAGACACACACTTTTTTTCCTCACCAAATGGTGGGAGATATCACTATAGCGGCAGCGATCGGTGGCTTTATCGGAGCAAAACTTTTTCACAACCTTGAATATTTTGATGAATTCAAAGCAGATCCCATTGGGGGATTACTTTCATTTAGTGGCCTTACTTTCTATGGGGGCTTAATATTTGGTTGTTTGGCCGTATTATACTATGCCAACAAACAGAAAATTTCCATAAAACACATCCTTGATTCATCAGCTCCCGGGCTAATGCTTGCTTACGGAATCGGTAGGATCGGCTGTCACCTTGCAGGTGATGGTGATTGGGGGATTTCCAACCTCGCTGCAAAGCCTGGATGGTTGAGTTTCTTGCCTGACTGGATGTGGGCCTTTGATTATCCTGGGAATGTGATCTCTGCAGGAGTCCAAATTCCGGGTTGTGATGGCCCCTATTGTTATGCTTTAGCTGAGGCGGTATTTCCTACTCCATTTTATGAAAGTATCATCTGCATTGGGCTATTTGGTCTCTTGTGGTATTTAAGAAAAAAGATCACCATTCCGGTAGTTCTATTCTGTGTCTACCTGATATTCAATGGTATTGAACGATATTTCATTCAGCAGATAAGAATAGAATCCATCAAACCGGAGGCACAATACACTATTTTTGGATATGACATTGCACAAGCGGAACTGATAGGTGTATTACTAGTGGTCATTGGAATCGGAGGGATCGTATATTTGGTTAAGAAAAATAGAAGTAAGGAAAATGGCACGTAATTTTGATCTGATCCGCATATACTTCAAATTTTCAATATTCAATTATCAATAACTCAATTTTCATTTTGCTCAAGAGGATTAGTTCTTTGGAGTATTAGTAATACCTTTAGCAATAATGACTATTACCTCTTCGATTCCTGCAATAGTATCTTTAAGATTATCTACCGCCATACTCATCTTCTTTTGAAAATAATTATTGATTTTCGGTATTTAAAATTGAAGATTGAGCATTGCTCATTGAGAATTGCCCCCTAATATCTTCCTACTCCTCTACTATAATATAGATATCCTCATTGGGCTTTTTCATCCAATACTTTTCACGGGCAAATTTTTCAAGC
>CAZNGA010000097.1:0-8696 GCA_964572485.1 uncultured Chitinophagales bacterium | reverse complement strand
GCTAATATAATATTTTATTTTCTGCTGTAATAACATTTTGGATATAATATTTGCAAAAGCCCGTGAGCTTACACTCATGGCAATTTGGCTTCCTGGATTTGCAAATATATCTTCCATGAAGGAGTAGCCAATGATGAGCTTTAGCGATCTTATTTTCAGGAATGAATTTTATTAATTGCAATTCAGTTTGTAATGGATTCTTTGCATTTGTGGTAAGTCCGATCCTATCGGAGACTCTAAATACATGCGTATCAACAGCCAATTTAGGTTGGCCAAAAAGGACTGATGCAATTACATGTGCTGTTTTCCGGCCGACTCCGGGGAGTTTTTGCAAATTATCGGTATCCGTTGGGATTTCACCATTGAACTCATCCATAACCATCTTACCCATTCCGATCAGGTGCTTTGTTTTATTGTTTGGATAACTTACACTTTTGATCAAACCGTACACCTCTTCTGTTTTAGCTTTAGCTAGTGAGTCAGGGGCGGGAAATTTCTTGAAAAGAGCCGGAGTTGTTAGATTTACCCTTTTGTCAGTACATTGAGCAGATAAGATCGTCGCAACAAGGAACTCATAAGGCTTTGCGTATCGTAATTCAGTGCCTGGATCAGGCATATGTTTTTCAAAATACGCTATAAAGCGCTGAAAACGGTCTTTTTTGGTCATGAACAAAAATACAAATAATCACTCTAATGAGATATTTTGGGTACTTGTACTTTTGCTGTAATCCATGATAATAGCAAGAGAAGTGCGACTTGGTTCGCTTTTAATGTTCAATAATTGAGAATGTGCGAATAGCATTTCGGAGTATAGTAGCTTTAAACTCCAATTGCTTTCAAGTTCTTCTCTTATCAATTCATTCTCTAAAGCACCTGTTTCTTGATAGATATAACGTAATAGATCTTCTTGAGTAACAGTTTGATTCATATGCAAGAAAGTTTTTAATTAACATAAAATTATCCTTTTCTAACAATGAAACGAACTATGAACCTGATTATTGTGTATGTAAGCTGATTTCTTTATCAGCAATTGTCTTCCTCATATTCTGCAGAGCATATCTCATTCTTCCGAGAGCAGTATTAATGCTAACACCGGTAAGTTTTGCGATCTCTTTGAAACTGAGGTCAGCATAATGCCTGAGAATCACTACTTCTTTTTGTTCGTGAGGAAGCTTATCAACAAGTTTTTTTACTTTTGATATAGTTTCATTCTTGATCATGACATCTTCTGCATTGTTTGAAGCAAATTTTAGTATTTCAAAGATGTCGAAACCCTCGCTATTGATTACATTTGGAATTCTTTTCACTTTCCGATAGTAGTCAATGCATAAATTGTGGGCAATTCTCATTACCCAAGGCAGGAATTTTCCTTCCTCTTTGTATTTTCCAGTACGCAGGGTTTCAATTACTTTAATAAAAGTGTCCTGGAAGATATCTTCAGCAAGATATTTATCTTTCACAAATAAAATAATGGACGTGAAAATCTTACTTTTGTGACGGCTAATTAGTAATTCAAGTGAAGATTCGTCTCCCTTTAAATATTGAGATACCAATTGTTGGTCACTCATTGATTGAGTACACATGATTACCTCCTTTTTAGGTTATGAAACAGGTATTAAATAATCAGTGTAAAACTCAATCCTATATTAAAGGGTTTTGGTTAGAATAAACGGTTGAATTGCAAATATATGTCAATAATTCAAAAAATGCAATTTTTTTTTGCAGTTAAGATAAGAATTACCTTATATGACTACATCTTCAAAGATAAAGAAAGGGAATGATCCATTGATCGTTGACCCACGAAAACACATTATAATTAAGGGGGCTAAGGTGCATAATCTTCAGAATGTAAACTTGGCGATCCCCAAGAATAACCTGATAGTTGTGACCGGAGTATCCGGTTCAGGAAAATCCTCCCTTGCCATTGATACTTTATATGCAGAAGGTCAACGAAGGTATGTCGAAAGCTTGTCATCCTATGCTCGTCAATTCTTAATGAGGATGAATAAACCTGATGTAGAGTACATTAAGGGGATATGTCCTGCTATTGCAATTCAGCAAAAGGTACATACAAGGAATAGCCGGTCCACTGTAGGCTCACTTACAGAAGTGTATGATTATCTCAGATTGCTTTATGCAAGGATAGGGAGAACTTATTCACCAGTTTCCGGCAAAGAGGTAAAGAAACATGAAGTTGCAGATGTGGTTGACTTTATCCATGAATTTGAAGAAGATGATGGGGTACAAATATTGGTCCCTTTTAAGCAAATTCATTCACGGTCAATAAAAGAGGAATTAAGTATTTTATTACAAAAAGGATTTACCAGGATCATTATTGGTAAGAAGATCGTTTTTATTGAAGATATCCTAAAGGATAGTAAATTGGCAAAACCAAAAGGTAAAGACCAGCTCTTTGTCCTAATTGACAGATTCAAAATAAAGCTGAAAGATGAGGCTAATCGTGCACGGGTTGCGGATTCGGTGCAAACTGCTTTCTTTGAAGGAGAGGGAGAATGCATTGTAGAAGTACTGGAAAAAAAGACCCAACCATTTTCTAATAAATTTGAAATGGATGGGATGATATTTAGCGAACCCAACCCACAATTTTTCAATTTTAACAGCCCTTTTGGTGCTTGTGATACTTGCGAAGGATTTGGCTCTATCATTGGAATAGATGAAGATCTGGTGGTGCCGAACAAGGGGATATCAATATATGAGGGGGCGATAGCTTGTTGGCGTGGGGCAAAAATGAAAAAATGGAATGAAAAGCTTATTGAAAATGCAGAGGAACTTAAATTTCCTATTCATAGACCTTATAAGGAATTGACAAATGATGAAAAGAAGATAGTGTGGGAGGGGTCAGCCCAATTTAGGGGGCTTAACAAGTTCTTTGGAATGCTTGAGAGAAAAAGCTATAAGATCCAATACCGTGTGTTGCTTTCAAGATATCGAGGAAGGACGCTTTGCCCAAATTGCAATGGGTCGCGGTTGAAGGATAAAGTTGGATATGTGAAGATACGGGATAAGTCAATCTCTGATATTCTAAGCATGCCTATCTCTGAAGTGCTCCCATTTTTTACTTCTTTGAAACCAACTAAAACAGAAGCAGAGATCAGTAGCAGGTTATTTATAGAAGTAAAAAGTAGGATACAGTTTATGATAAATGTTGGGCTCGGGTATCTTACTTTAAGCAGGAGTTCTAAAACTTTGTCGGGAGGGGAAATCCAAAGGATCAACTTAACTCGTGCACTCGGCAGTAATTTAACCAGTTCCCTATATATTTTAGATGAGCCAAGTATAGGCCTACATCCTAAAGATACCGGAAGATTGATCAAAGTACTTGAATCACTGCGGGATCTTGGGAATACGGTTGTTATTGTTGAGCATGATGAAGAAATAATGCGATCTGCGAATTATATTATTGATATGGGTCCATTTGCCGGCAATCATGGTGGTAATATTGTGTTTTGTGGACCATATAAGAGCATTTTAAATGGGGGAGAGGGTTTGACTGCCAAGTATTTAACTGGAGTAGAGAAAGTGGAGATGCCTAAGATGAGAAGGAAGGGGATCAATCATATAGAGATAAAAGGTGCCAGGCAGCATAATTTAAAGAATATTAATGTTAAGATCCCACTTAATACACTAATGGTAGTAACAGGTGTAAGTGGCTCCGGAAAAACGACCTTACTGAAGGATATATTATATCCAGTTATCAAACATCATTTTGGAGAGGATGGAGATAAACCGGGAGCACATGATGAATTCTTAGGGGATATTTCGACAATTCACGGCGTAGAACTTGTTGATCAGAATCCACTCGGCAGATCTTCCAGGTCGAATCCGGTGACATATATTAAGGCGTATAATGTGATAAGAGAATTATTTGCGAAGCAACAATTATCCAAGATAAGAGGATTCAAGCCAAAACACTTTTCCTTTAATGTTGATGGAGGTAGATGTGAAACCTGTAAGGGAGAGGGGGAAACAGTGGTAGAGATGCAATTTTTAGCAGATATTCATTTAGTATGCGAGGAGTGTGATGGGGATAGGTTTAAGGTAGATGTTTTGGATGTGCATTACAGGGAAAAGAATATCGCTCAAGTACTTGATATGACTGTGGACGAGGCAATTGATTTTTTTGAATTTGACAAAGAGGTTGCCAGGAGATTGAAACCATTGGCAGATGTTGGCCTTGGATATATTCACTTGGGGCAACCCTCAAGTACCTTAAGTGGGGGTGAAGCGCAAAGGGTAAAACTTGCTTCCTTTCTTACAAAAGGGGGAGGTGCCCACCCGTTACTTTTCATCTTTGATGAGCCAACCACAGGTTTACATTTTCATGATATAAAGAAATTGCTGACAGCATTTAATGCCTTGATCGAAAACGGCCATTCTATCATTGTGATAGAGCATAACATTGAGATAATCAAAAATGCAGATTGGATCCTTGACCTGGGCCCTGATGGCGGGGATAAAGGGGGTGAAGTAATATATTCCGGGACACCGGAGGGGATGATCAAATGCAAGGAGTCACACACTGCGCAGTATCTCAAAGAGAAGTTGGTGAAATAACTCTGGACCAATAAAAATTTAGATGCTTAAGCTATTCTGCTATGGTCAGAGGTAGATCAGTCTGTTGTAAGTTGTTCGTGTAAAGGAGGTTATAAATTACAAAATAAATATATGAGGGGACCCCCCTTCCCTCCCCCCAGAAGCAAATTACATATTTCTTACCAATACTTCCTAAACAGTTTTCATCAAAAAGTTACACCTTACATGCAGACTTTTATCTTCACATATTTTTACATGTATACCCTGAAAAAGTGTGTGAAAGTCCTTATAAGTTTAAGATTACTTCAGAAGCATGTAAGTGACAAAACTTGCGCAATAAGCCATCCCGGTCATAAAGAAAAATTGAATGATAGGCCATTTCCAGCTTTTCGTCTCCCTTTTTACTACGGCTAATGTACTTATACATTGCATCGCAAAAACATAAAATATCATAAGAGAAAAGGCGACAGCAACAGTGTAAAATGGCTCTCCGGTTCTCGGATTGATCTCACCTTTCATCTTCTCTCGAAGGGTAAGAATGTCTGAATCATTCGAGCCTACGCTATAGAACGTTGCCATTGTACCAACAAATACCTCCCTGGCTACAAATGAGGAGATCAAGGCAATACCGATCTTCCAATCAAAGCCAAGAGGCTTGATAGCAGGTTCAATCCATTTGCCAAACAGGCCGGCGTACGAGTGAGTTAATTTTTCTGAGCGCATCATTTTATTAAGATCGTCAGCCGGATATTTGCTGATAAGCTCTGGATCAGCATATTTCTTATTGATCTCACTCATGTTTTTACCAGGCCCGTAAGAAGCCATGAACCATAGAAAGATAGAAATGATAAGTATGATCCTGCCTGCCTCATAAGTGAATATCTTTGCCTTCTCAAACATGGTATGTAGCACATTCCCCCACCTTGGAGCCCTGTAAATAGGCAACTCCATGATAAAATATCCATTTTCCTTTATTTTGATAAATATACTTAGAATGTAGGATGCGACTAATGCGGTGATAATACCTAATAAATATAAGCCCATGAATGTTAACCCCTTTAGGTTGAAAATGCCAAAGATGGTCTCATCAGGTACCACTAATGAAACGAGAATGGTATATACAGGTAGCCTTGCCGAACAACTCATCAGAGGTATGATCATGATCGTCACTAACCTTTCTTTCCAGTTTTCAATGTTACGTGAAGCCATAACTGCAGGTATTGCGCAAGCAAATCCACTCATTAGAGGAACCACGGATTTACCATTTAACCCTACTTTTCTCATCAATAGATCCATTAAAAAGCTAACCCTGGTCATGTAACCGGTATCTTCCATTATGGTTATAAATCCGAATAATATGACGATCTGTGGAATGAAAATGCAAATTCCACTTAGCCCTGCGAGAATTCCTTCTGTAAGCAAATGGGTAAGCATTGTGGGAGGCAATATTCTGTTCAACCAGTGATTTAACTGCCCAAATCCACTTTCAATCAACTGCATCGGATATTCTGACCAGGAGAAAATGGCCTGGAATATTAAGAAAAATACCAGGAACATGATCAAGTACCCAAAGATATTATGCATAAGAATATTGTCGATCTTTTCAGTCGTTGAGCTTGATTCTGGTTCACTGGTATCTTTTATGGTCTTACCAATGAGCATTGTTATCTTTTCAAACCTTTTGAGGATAGCTTCCCCTTGTAATTTGGAAGAGTTGAATTGATACTTCTCAAGAACTCTGGTGATCCGATCTTTTTCATCAGATTCAATGCCAATAGCCTTTTCAATGTGACAGGCAATTTGAAAAGCATTGTAATTGCTATCTATATTAGCAATGGTTTTGATCTCTCTGATTACATCGGGTGCAAGAGAATAAATATCAATAAAATCGTTCTTTGGAGCGGGATTATTTTCATTGATGGCAGTTCTCAGGTTATCAATCCCTTTATTATTTCTTGCATTGATGGGAACTACCTTGATACCCAATTGTTGAGATAACTTATCAGGGTCTATATCCAGGGACCTGGTTTGCGCCACATCAAGCATGTTTAACGCAATGATAACAGGTATTTTAAGATCAATGATCTGGGTGCAGAACAATAGCGTTCGTTTTAGATTTGATGCGTCTGCAACTATTACGATAAGATCTGGATGTAATTGATTGTGTTTATTACAAAGGACATCATAGGTGATATATTCATCCCCAGATCTGGGATAAATACTATAAGTGCCTGGCAGGTCAACTATCTCAGCTGTGAGGTCTTGAGAGATTTTGCAAATGCCGGTTTTCTTATCTACCGTGATGCCGGGGAAATTTCCGATCTTCTGCCGTAGCCCGGTTAGCGCGTTGAAAAGGGAGGTTTTACCGCTATTTGGATTACCAACAAGTGCAATATTGATCCTTGATTTCAAGATGCTTATTTCTTAATTCTATTATCGTTACTCAGGATTCACTACTATTTATTTTTTCCACAAAAATAGATGCTGCCTCCTTTAATCGTAAACTCAATGTGAAGTCTGATAGTTTTATTGCTATCGGATCTCCAAATAGAGCCGATTTACTGATTGTGACTACTTCGCCCGGCAAACAGCCCATCTCCATCAGCTTTAGAGATGTTGGGCTTTCCTCAAGATATTTTATTATCCCGCTTTCACCAATATTCAGCTGTGACAATGGTTCTATATTCTGTTCCATAGCAATAAAAAGCTAAAAAGGAAATCCTGTTTAAGTAAACGGAGGGTAAATTTAATCAAATGTTATATATTCAATTCGGTGAGGGAGTATTTTTTCTTTGAAAAGCTAGGGCAATCACCACAATCATTGGGTTTAAAGATCTTTTTCAGAAAGCTACATCCAGCAAGTGAACATATGATAAGTAGAAGTATAATTCCTGTGAACAGTCGCTTTTTCAAAATAATAGCCCAGTGCTTTTGATTTGTAAACATAATCAATATACTAAAACTTGTACTAATAGTAAAGAAATTTACTCGTATTTTTAATATTCTATTTAACAGCAACTCATTATTTTTTTCAATTGGAGCAAAAAAAACGTGTATTGGTTGCCCCGCTTGACTGGGGATTGGGTCATGCCACCAGGTGTATCCCCTTGATAAAGGAGCTCATTGACCATCAGATAGAAGTAATCATTGCAGCTGATGGTCGCCCTTATCACTTGCTTAAAGAAGAATTCCCTAGCCATATAATCATTCGGTTGCCTGGCTATCAAGTTGTATACCCGGACAGGGGAAGCATGGTTAACAAGATTTTGTTTCAAATACCTAGGATCATTTTAGGAATTTACCGGGAACATCAAAAATTAAGAGAACTCATTAAGCAATATAAGATCGATGGCGTTATATCTGATAATCGCTTTGGATTATGGACAAGATCCATCCCCTGCGTGTTTATGACCCATCAGGTCAGGATAAAGATGCCGAAAATGTTGAGTCTATTGGAACCACTTCTTTATAAGTGCAATAAATTTATTATTGAAAAATATAGCAGTAACTGGATAATTGATATGCCAGGGGAAGGGAACTTGTCTGGTCAACTTGGTGGAGGTAACCTCAAGCACAGCGAGAATGTGTTAAGTGATAAGACTCATTACATTGGCCCATTATCTAGATTTTCTCTCCTCAAGGGTACTAATAATAAATATGACCTGCTGGCAATCTTGTCAGGTCCGGAGCCCCAAAGGACTATTTTTGAAAAGATAATATTGGATCAACTCGAATCAATGAATCTTAGGGTTCTAGTGGTTAGAGGGATCACTGAAGTCAGCGAAAAAATACCCTATTCACAAAATGTGGATATGGTATCTTATCTTGATGGCCCGACATTGAATAGGGCAGTACTTGAGTCTGATGTGATCATTGCTCGCTCAGGATATAGCACTATCATGGATTTGGCGGTTGTTGGTAAAAAGGCCATTCTTGTGCCAACCCCCGGCCAAACCGAGCAAGAGTATCTGGCAGATCTTTATTTTGAAAGGGGGATCTTCTATACAATAAAACAAGAGGATTTAAAGATTGATTTGGCAATTGAAGAGGTCCGGAAATTCTCAGGAATCAAATCCGATCATAATAACAAAAATCTGCTCGAGGTTCCACTAACTTTATTTGTAGGATCTCTTTGAGAAAAC